>JAHZLH010000026.1 GCA_022599915.1 Actinomycetes bacterium | reverse complement strand
GCGATCGATACCACCGGCGTTGAGGGTGTCAAGTGGGTTGCTTCCTTTGCGCCGCGGTCTCAAGTCCGGCGCGGCGACAGTATCCAGATCTTGGCTGACATCAGCAGAGCCCATTGGTTTGACCCCGAAACTGGCGGCGCAGTTCGCAACTGAGTAACGACAATCTGTCAACGAGGGCTTAACGCCAGATTTTTCGATAAGTTCGAGACCGGTGGGCAGTTCGTGAGTCTTGCCACCAATGCAAATGAATGGAGAACAGATGCGTCGCATCACCAAAGGCGTAGCCATTGCCGGAGCGGTCATGCTCGGCCTGGCTGCCTGCAGCAGTGACAGCGGATCGAACGCGGAGTCGGGAACTTCGCTGACGATTTGGGCTGATGAAAAACGTGCCGGTCCGATTGGAGATTTGGCGAAATCCTGGGGTGAAGAAAACGGCGTCGATGTTTCAGTTGAGCAAGTCAACTTCGACTCCATGAAAGACCAGTTCCTGCAGCAGGCGCCGCAGGGGCAGGGCCCTGACATCTTGCTGGGTGCCAACGACTGGGCTGGCGAGTTCGTCGGTAGCGGGTTGGTATCCCCGATTGAGTTGGGCTCTAACAAGTCAAACTTCTCCGAGACCGCCGTTAACGCTTTCACGATCGACAGTTCCAACTACGGTGTGCCGGTTGCCACCGAGAACATTCTCTTGTTCCGCAACACTGATCTTGCGCCCGATGCGCCGGCCAGCATGAACAAAATGGGAGAAGTCGGGCTGCAACTGAAAAAGGACGGTAAGACCCAGTACCCGGTAGGGCTGCAAGTTGGTGACGAAGGCGATGCTTATCACGCTTTCCCATTCTTCTCGGCTGCTGGTGGCTACTACTTTGCTGGTCCTGACTCCGAGGGGAACTACGACACCTCGGATCTCGGACTCACCAGTGAAGGCGGCCTTGCTTGGGCCGATGCCTTCTCCAAGTGGGGCAAAGAAGGCGTGGTGAAGTCCACCTTCGTTGGTGACGACCTCACCAACGCCTGGTCGCAGGGCAAACTGGCCTATTGGATCACCGGACCTTGGAACAAGGAGACCGTTGAGGATGCTGAGAAGAAGAACAACGTGAAGTTCAGCGCGGAGGGTCTGCCCACCTGGGACGGCTCGGATAGCAAGGCTGTGCCGATCGTGGGTGCGCAAGGCTTCTTCATGAACCAGGGTTCGGACAACAAGACCACGGCCCAGGCCTTCTTGGATGCCACGATGACCACTGCCTTCATGGACAGCCTCTACGCTGCCGATCCGCGCCCCCCGGCCTGGAAAGAGTCGCTGAAGGCTGCTGACGATGATCCGATCATCAAGGCTGTGGCTGAGTTCGGCGAAGGTGGTTTTCCGAACCTGCCGAAGAAGGTCATGGGAGTCATGTACGAAGAGTTCGGTCTAGCCGAGAAGAAGATTCTCGATGGAGCAGATCCGACCAAGACCATGGAAGAAGCTCAGGCGAACGTCGAAAAGCGTAGCCAGTAGTTGACGATCAGATGGAGCCCGCCGCCGGTGAAAATCGGAGGCGGGCTCTTCTGCTGTGGAGGTTGTCATAGCGATGTGGGCACATGATGAATGGTGGCGGGATGCCGTGTTCTACCAGATCTACCCGCGCTCGTTTGCGGCAACGAATAGCCCGAGTGGAGTCGGTAACTTGCGCGGAGTTATCAGCCGCTTGCCGTACATCGCTGACCTAGGTGCTGACGCAATTTGGCTGTCACCGATATTTGTCAGTCCACAAAAGGACCACGGCTACGACGTCGCCGACTACTACGATATTGATCCGCTGTTCGGCACCCTGGCGGACTTTGATGAACTCGTGGAGCGGGCACACGAGTTGGATGTGCGGGTGACGGTGGATCTCGTTCCCAACCACACTTCTGACCAGCACGAATGGTTTCAAGCTGCTGTCGCCGCGGGTCCGGGCAGTCCGGAGAGATCTCGATACTTATTTCGAGATGGTCGCGGCCCATCGGGAGACGAGCAGCCCACGGATGTAGTGAGCAGTTTCAGCGGGCCTGCCTGGACTCGGATAACTGAGCCGGATGGTTCGCCGGGGCAGTGGTATTTCCACCTATTCGCCAGCGAGCAGCCAGACTTGAACTGGCAGAATCCCGAAGTCCTTGCAGAGTTTGAGCGAGTATGGCGGTTCTGGCTGGACCGTGGCGTGGATGGGTTTCGGGTGGACGTGGCCGATCACCTGACCAAGGACATCTCCCGAACCGATAAGGCGGAGGGCAACCAGCTTCTGGAGCACGAACCTGATGCCCGAACCCATCAGGTGTGGCGACGATTTCGTCAGATATTGAACGAGTACATCCCCGATCGAACTGCAGTGGGAGAAATCTGGGCAGTCGGTGACGATCAAGCCCTTTACGGGCGTCCGGACGAGTTTCCGCTCATGTTCAACTTTCGATTCCTCAAGGCGGGCTGGGACATGCCGGAACTGCGGGCCGCTGTCGATGAGGCGCTGCTGCGCCGGGGCTCCGCAGGTGCCACGCCGGTGTGGGTCCTCGACAACCACGACATGGTGCGAAGTGCCACAAGGTTGGCGGACGATCCGCAAGATGGGCTAGCTCGGTCACGGGCGCTTTCGCTGTTGATGTTGTGTTTGCCCGGGACGGTTTACCTTTACCAAGGCCAGGAGCTAGGGCTGCCGAATGTAGACGACCTACCCGACGAGGTGCTGCAGGATCCGATTTGGGAGCGGTCTGAGCACACCGATCGAGGTCGCGACGGCTGCCGAGTCCCGCTGCCCTGGTCGACGGCAGGCTCCTCGTTGGGCTTCGCGGATGACCCGCTGGTGGATCCTTGGCTACCGCAGCCGACTACTTACGCTGAGTTGGCCGTGGAAGAGCAACGTCAGCAGCCAGAGTCAACATTGCAGTTTTTCCTGGCCTTGCTGCGGCTTCGTCGTGAGAGTGCAGCGCTGCGGCACGGCAGTCTCGCCTGGTTGCCTACCGTTCCTGGGGTGCTTCATCTGGAGCGACAGCAGGGCGACGATCGGATCGAAGTTGTCGTCAACGGATCTACTAAGCCAGTGGCACTACCCAGCGGCACCGTCCTCATCTCCTCCGGTGAGGTCCTTGCGGATCGTGTATTGCCACCGAATACCGCCTGCTGTCTGGTCCGCGACTAACCGCCGCATGTGAGACACCTGTCGGCCGACCTCTATCATTAGGTCGGCTAGTGATGGGAGGTTTGGACAGTCATGGCAGAGGCAGCTAGCTGGACCACCCGCAGTGGACTTCCGGTGCTAGTCGAACCCATCTTTGTCGGTGGTGTCCCTCGCAGCGGCACCACAGTAGTTGGTAAGAAACTCCTCGGTCGGCAGCGTCGTATTGCTTGTACCAAACCCGCAGAGATGTGGTTCTTTACAGACACCGGTGGTCTATGTGACGTCGCTGCGCGTGGCAGCGATTCCAGCGGCTATCGCCGTGCCCAGGTCAACGCGTTACGCCGAGGATCGTTGTCACCGCTGAAGGCATTTGAAGACCGAATGCAGGGCTTCTGGTACGCCCGACCGTGGTGGAAAGACGGCCGGGATAAGGGGCTGTGTGAAAGTATCTCGCGAGCGGATCTTGCGGCTGCGTTGACCGTGTTTCACGAACGTTACGACCAGGATCCAGTTCAGGCTGCCCGGCTGTTGGCTGCGGATATCATCGACCCGAGTGTCCGTGCCCGTGGCAAGTCTCGCTGGGTAGACACCACCCCGGCCAACGCTAAGCGCATTGATGATCTTTACCGGATTTTTCCGGACCTGCGATTGGTGAACATGATCCGGGACGGTCGCGACGTTGCCGCTTCCATCGTCAGTCGGGGATGGGGCACCGATGACCTGATGGCTGCACTGCAACAATGGCGGGAACTCATGATCGCCAATCACCAAGCCATTCAGCGAATTCCGTCCGAGCAGGTGCTTGACGTCAGGCTGGAGGAGTTGGCCAGCCCGGAGGGCAGACCCATCTACCGGTCACTGCGGCAATTTCTGGGTGTGCACAGCAACAAGAAAATGCGGCGATTTTATCGACGCAAGGTCAACCACACGAAAGGGCACGTGGGCCGTTGGCGCAGTGACCTGACATCGAGACAGCAACGGCAGATCGATGACGCCTATCGAGAGATGCTGGTGGAACTCGGTGAAATGGGCATGACGGTGCCCGTTTCACCGGAGTAGTAGATCGCCATGAACGAACGAGGAAAGAAATCGCCGATAGGTGGCAACAGCCGGTGTCCCCGCTCTAGGGTCGCCTCAGCGGGAGGTGCGCATGGGAGCGTGGAGTGAGAGCCGGACACTGACTGGACTCACCTGGGGCATTGTCAAAGGCAACCTGTACATGTTGCTGTTTCCGGTAGTGGCAGGGGTCGTAGCAGCGGTGCTCGTAGTCGCCGTAGCCGGCGTTGGCTTAGGGTTACTTGGGCTCACCACGACTGCTGAGGACTACCTCGAGTCGGGTCAGGTCGACGAAAGCCCGGCACTTTTTATTGGGCTGCTCGTACTGATTGCTGCTGGGTACTTGGGAACGCTCGTCACCCAGATTTGTATGGCGGGACTAGTCTCGGCGGCGGACAAAGAACTACGTGGCGAAGACTCCTCGTTCGGGGCTGGTATCAGCGCTGCCCTGCGGCATCTGCCAGCACTGCTGGGTTGGGCCGCGATCCAGGCCCTCGTGGGTTGGTTGTTGGCGGCTTTACGAAACGGCGGTCAAGGGGGATCGTCGATCCAGCAGGCGGTAAGGATCGGGTTGGCGGGTGTGGCGCAAGTAGCTTGGTCGGTTGTTTCCTTCTTCGTGCTGCCGTCGATTGTGCTGCGAGGTAACGGCACGATCAGGGCGCTGCGGGAGTCCTACGCCATGATTCGGATCACCTGGGGTATGCAGATCGCTGGCGGGGTACGGCTAGGTTTCTTCGTCGTTTTTTTGGGATTGCTCCCCGGTATCGCCGCAACTGTCGGCGGGGTACTGCTGCTGTTCAACGAGCAAGTTGGCTTGGGAATACCCGTCACTGCGCTGGGCCTGATCGTGATCACAGCTAGCCAGGTGCTCATTAGCACCCTGCGAGCAGTTTTCTCGGTGGCGCTTTTTCATTACGCCGAGGACGGTGAGGCAGTCGGTCCGTATGCTGCTGACCAGTTGCAGCGTTCAGTGCACGTTCGATCGTGACTGCTAGTCGACTGAGCAGTTGCCGAGGCTGAAATGATTTACCCGTGGTTGCCCTGAGATCTGAACTCCCAAGTAGGAGCCAAGCACGATATCGAGATTTCTCGGGCTGAAAACAAAACAACTGGCGTAGGAATCTGGATAGAGCGGCCCGGGCTGTGTCTGGAAGTCGACGTAGTACGTGGCCTTGCGACCAGTTCCCTCTTGGCGAATCGAGTCCAATTGCAGTTGGTTGGTCGGAGAAAAACTGCGGCGGGCTTTGGCCAGATATTTCGCAGCAGGTTGGTCGGAGTCACGCCAGACGAACTCAGCCGCAGCATCCAACAGACTTGGCCCGAGTTCCCGCAGTACTTGTTGATGGCGGGGGCGCTCAGGTAGCTGCTGGTAACCGGTGGAATACACCCAGGTCTTGGCCCAGTCCGACAGATCCTGACTGCTGATTTCTTCAGCCTGCTTGATGACTGCTGCGGTGCTGGTGGAGGTGCCTGGCGGAAGATCGACCAACTCACGCAACACTCGCCAGAACATTTCGTCGCCGAGTTTATGGCGCAACGTGTGGACTGCAGCTTGTCCCCGGAAGTACGGCGTGGAGTTCAACAGGTAGCGAGGGGTGGGATCGGCCAGGGGAACTCGCTGGAACTGACCATGGAAGCCTCGGTACCAGCCGTCCTGAACGTATTGTTCATGCACAATATTGGCGAGTAGGCGACCTCGCCGCTCTGCCACCTCGACGTTTTCTAGGTAGGTAGCGAACCCCTCGTGTAGCCACATGTCGCGGGCTTGCCGTGCCGTAAGCAGGTTGCCAAACCACATGTGCGCTTGTTCGTGCAGCACAGTGGCGCGGGAGGTGAAGTAGGTGCCGGGGCTGTAGGTAGGTCTCCCGGCCGTTTCCATGGCGGACTCGAGACCAGAAACAACAATCGCGCCGGTGCTTTCGAAGGGGTAGGGCCCAAGTTTGGGCCGCAGCCAGCGAATCGCGGCTGCGGTCTTGCGACGCATCTCTGCCACCGAACTGCCGGAGCCTTTTGCAACGGCAGTAAAGGCCGGCAGCCCAGCGACAGATTGATCGCTATACCGGAAGCGATCGACCGCGACAGTTTGGATATAGGGCTGAATCGGAGTGCTCATATGCCAGCGGCTGGTTGTCTTGCCAGCCTTGCTGCGGATGCCCTGCAGCCGGCCCGTGGACACCCCCAGCAGACCGGCAGGGGTGGTGATCCGGGTTCGCCAGGTTGCCTTGTCGAAGAAGACGTCGTTGCAGGGAATCCAGGCGGAGGTCCCGGTGGGTTCAGTAAAGGTGACCGAACCGCCGGGGGTGCGTAACCAGCCGTACACGCCACGGCCGGACTCATCCTTGATCGGGCGGGGCTTTCCCGCGTAGCGGATGGTGGTGGTGAAGGATTGACCTGCGGCAACCGGTGTGAACTTGTTGACGTAGATTTTGCGGCCGGTATGCCGAAACTCGGCAGATTTCCCGGCAACCTTCACTTGACGAATGTTCAGCCCCCGACGCGCATCCAGACTGAAGGAACTCAGGTCGCTCTCGGCGAGGATTCGCAGTGTCGCGCTAGCACGCTTGATCCCGCCGGTGGATCGTTGATAGTGCAGCGAGACGTCATAGTGCTCTACATCAATATCGGGATTGCCGCTGGGTGCGAGATAGGGGTCTTCGGCGGTAACGGGTTGGGCCATTACCGGTGTAGTCACGTTTAGCGACACTAAGGCAGCGAAGGTGACTACGGTGGCGGAACGAAAGCAGATCCGAGCGAGCGGGGAAGACATTGGCCCCCGTTCGTCAGAGAAATGTGCCACGCATAGTGAGGTGGGTAATACAACGTAACCCGGGATCGCAGTCGAGGGAATAGTTGCGCTAGATCGAGGCCGATTCGCAACCGGCTAGCCAACGCAGTCGCGCCGCGTTGCTGGGCCCGCGCTGGTCTTGTTCGGCAATCTGGCTCTGGACAGGAAATGCCTATCCGATAGCGCAATACTCCCAGCAGCGGCCCTATCCGGGGGCCGCAATGAGGAGGCCCCGTGACCAAGAAGATCTCAAACACCGACCGCTACCAGCACACTCCGGCACAGATCATGGCCATGCTGCAGAACACGGACTATTTGACGGAGAAGTACACCGCGCTTGGTGACATCCAGTTCGATGTTGTGGAGCAGACCGCGGCGGATGGTAGCTATGTGCTGCGGATAGACCGTGAAGTGGAAGCGAATCTCCCCGACTTCGTGAAGAAGTTCAAAGAGACCAACGCCATGAGCCAAACCGAGAGTTGGACTGCAGATGGTGATGGTTGGTCGGCCACTATGACCATCGATGCCTCACCGGCCAAGATGACCGGAAAGCAGGTCATCAAGCCAGTAGGTGATGGTGAATCCGATTGGACTGTGGAAATGGAAATCAAGGTCGGAGTTCCGTTGGTTGGTGGAAAAGTTGAAAAGGTCATTGCCGAGGAATCGATGAAGCAGTTCGGTTTGGAGTACCAGTTCAATCAGCAGTGGTTGGCTAGTAACTCTGCTTAGACGTAGCGAGTTCGGTCTAGGGCAACCAACTGATTCGATCGGACAGTAGCGCGTAGCCGACAAAGGCGGCGACGTCGATCAAGAAGTGCGCCACCACCATCGGGCCCACGCGCCCCCAACGGCGAAATAGCCAGCCGAAAAGTAGCCCCATGGCGAAGTTCCCGACGAAACCACCAAAGCCTTGGTAGAGGTGGTAGGCGCCGCGTAGCAATGAACTGAGCAGTACGGCGGGTAGCGGCCGCATCCCGATCTGGTCCAGCCGGTGCAGCAGAAAACCTAGAATGACCACCTCTTCCAAAACTGCGTTTTCTGCTGCTCGCAGCACGAGAAAGAGCCAGTCCCACCAGCCGGTAATTGCGGCGGCTGCGATCTGGACACTCAAACCGGCCGAATAGGCCGCCAGATAGAGCACCAATCCAGTGCCACCGACCAGGCCCGCCAGCGCAGCGCCTCGACCCAGATCACTGGCGGGCCGACGCAGGTCAAAGCCGATAGTGGTCAGCGACTCTCCGGATCGGTAGAGCAGATAGCCGACGAGCGCTACTGCCCCAAGCGGTAGCAGCAGGAAAGACAGTTGATAGGCGGCATCGAGCCAGGGTCGGTCCGGAGTGACTGGAGCGATAATGCTCGCGGTCTGATCGTTAAGCGGCTGCCCCGAAGTCAACCGATTCCACAGGTTGAGCATCGCACGGACCGCTGCCGCGCCTAGGGAGAGCCATAGGACGAGGACTATTTCCCAGCGAAGGGCGGGCTTCGGAGTATCAGGGCCGGTGTCGTTGGCAACCCCAGTCATTGTCTGACCGGCCGTTCGTCAGCGGATGCGCCGACGAACGGGAAACTACTCGTCAGCTTCCTCGGCGAGACGCTCCTTCTCCCGCTCGTAGGACTCAAGGATTTCTTTCTCCGCCTCAGTACGGCCTGCCCAGGTTGCGCCTTCGACGGACTTGCCCGGCTCCAAGTCCTTGTAGATAAGGAAGAAATGCTCAATCTCTCGACGATCGAACTCGGGCACATGGTGGATGTCACGCAGATGCTCCATGCGGGGATCCCCGGCTGGAACGCACAACAACTTGTCGTCGGAGCCGGCTTCATCGGTCATCTGATACATGCCAAGTACTCGGCATTCGATCATGCAGCCGGGAAAGGTCGGTTCCTGCAGCAGCACCAGACAGTCGAGGGGATCGCCGTCGAGGCCCAGGGTGTCGTCTACGAAACCGTAGTCGTGGGGGTACCTTGTCGAAGTGAACAAAAGGCGGTCAAGCTTCAGGCGCCCTGTGACGTGGTCGATTTCGTACTTGTTTTTGCTGCCGCCGGGTATCTCAACCGTGACCGCGAAAACCAGCGGTGTGTTGTCTGACACTTTTTGCTCCTGTCGCTCGGGCGTCGCTCAACATCTTGGTGGCAAGGCATGATCGGTCGCTACCTGAATGGGAAATTTGGCGGTCCAAAGTTCGCTGGGTCACCGGCGCCCGGATCCGGAGACTTCCTGCTGCGGCGACTGTTTCGCAGTTTTTTGCCGCGGATCATCGGATCCTGTGTTGTCGTGCTTTTACTCGTCGGCTCGGTTCCGCCGCGTGCTGGGGCGGAAGGGGCCACACTCACGGTACTTCCCCCGGTGCCAGCCGACGCCGGTATCGAACAGGATCCAGCCCAAGTAGCCCAGCAGATTTCCTCCCAAGCGAAAGCAAAGCAGCTAGGGAAGAAATCGGGTTTGTTCGTGATGGATGCGAGCACCGGCGAGGTGCTGTTCGACCAAAATGGCGCCGCACCACTGGTTCCGGCATCGAATGAAAAAATTCCTACAGCGGTGGGAGTGCTTTCTGCTTACGGCGCCAACGAGCGGATCACCACCCGAGTGACCCAGGTGGGTCAGACTCTCTACTTGATCGGTGCGGGTGATCCGCTGCTCGCTTCCCGCAAGCCACCCAACAGTGCGACTGAACCGCAATACCCGGCGCTGACATCCATGAAAGCGCTGGTGCGTGATGCGGCCGCGGCGGTTGCGGCGACCGGTGCGGGTGAGTTCGACATCAAATACGACAACTCGCTGTTTACCGGACCGGATTGGGGTCCGGACTGGCCGCAGTACTTCCGAACGAGTGGCATCGTGTCGCCGGTATCTGCGCTCATCGTTGATGATGGCAGCCTTGGTGGTCGCTGGGGGGCCAAGGTTGCCGATCCGGCCGAAGAGGCCGGATTGCGCTTCGCTCAGATGCTCAAGAAAGCGGGAGTGTCGGTCGGGGAGGTGAGCGCCGGCAAGTCACCTGCAGAAGCGACCGAGGTGGCTACTGTCGCGTCGGTACCGATCCACGAGATGGTGTATCAGACGCTGACCACCTCTGACAACGACACCGCCGAGATGCTGTTTCGGCTCGCCGGAGTAGCGGCTGGCTACGGCGGTTCCTTTACAGGGGGAGCCCAAGCGGTTCGTGCGGCTCTCGCCGAGATCGGCGTCAGTGCAGATGGCATGCAGTTTGCCGACGGCAGCGGACTATCTCGCGAAAACCGGATGTCGGCGCAGTTGTTGACGCAGATCCTGCGCCGAGCCGTGAACTCTCAAGATGGGCTGTGGTCGCTAGCGAGTGGACTAGCAGTCGGCGGAGCTACTGGTACCTTGCGCTATCGGTTCGACGATCAACTGACCAGTGATGGTGGCGGCTGGGTCCGTGGAAAGACCGGAACATTGAACTACGTGTCCAGTCTCGGTGGTTTCGTGCAATCTAAGAGTGGCCGGGTGCTGGTGTATGCGGTCATCGCCAACGACGCAAAGTCTTCCTTTGACGCCTCAACCAAAATCGATCAGTTGGTTGCCAAGTTGGCAAATTGTGGCTGTCCGGGCAGCGACCGCTAGTGGGGCACTGCGGAAGTTCATAGGCCGCGTAGGCTCGGGGCATGGCTGTAGTTGATTGGGATGCCGCTGCCGATATCGCGGTGCGAATGGTTCCCGCTGGTCCAACTACGACGGCGCCAGAAGCTAATCAAGCTGTAGCTGAACTCACCGAACTTGCGGCTGCAGCGGTGCAACCGGTCCGCAAGACAACCGGCATGGTGGCAGATGTCGGTGAGCATCGAGCCGCAATAGTGGACCGTCCGGAGTGGATCAGATCCAATGTGACGGGTATGCGCGAACTGCTGCTGCCGCTGGAAGATCGGCTCGATAAATCTGATGCCCCGTCCTGGTTGCCCAGTGCCGCTGGCCGCGTCTCTGCTCTTGAATTCGGGTTGGCCCTGTCCTGGGTAGCGACCAAGGTCTTAGGCCAATACGAGGCGGTTGTGGCGCCGGGCAGTAGCAACCGCCTGCTGTTGGTGGCACCGAACATCGTCGCTACCGAGCGCCAACTGGATGTACCACCTCGAGACTTTCGTATGTGGGTGGCGTTGCACGAGGAGACTCACCGGGTTCAGTTCGGCGCGGTTCCCTGGCTGGAGGCTCACTTTCGCACCGAGGTCGAGTCGCTACTGCTGGAGATGGATACCGCAGGAACTGATGCACTGAAACGGCTGGGCGCAGCGGTAGTTGCCGTCATCAAGGTGTTGCGTGGCGCCCCAGGCGCCACCATTATCGATGCGATCCAGACCCCCGCCCAGCGAGAGATTTTTCTGCGGCTCACGGCCTTGATGTCGCTACTGGAGGGACATGCTGATTTCGTGATGGACGCTGCGGGTCCGGAAATCATTCCGAGCCTGCCGCAGATCCGCACCAGATTTGATCATCGTCGGCAGAGTCCATCCGCAAGAGAGGGTCTCATCCGGCGGCTGCTGGGAATGGATGCGAAGCTAAAGCAGTACTCCGATGGTCGGCGGTTTGTTGCAGAGGTGGTCGCCGACATCGGGATGTCGGGCTTCAACCGGGTGTGGGAGTCACCACAGATGTTGCCCAGCGCAGATGAGATAGCCGACCCCGCTCGCTGGTTGGCTCGGACCGGACAGTGAAGCTGCCCCCTCATCGATTCCAACTGGCCAGACAGCTGCAACGCGAGCTGGCCGACGTGACGTCGCAACAGCTGATCCAGATTGCCTGCTCCGGTGGTCCAGATTCGCTGGCACTCGTGATAGCAGCGGCCGATGCTGGGCTCAACGCGGAAGCGGTGATCATCGACCATCAACTGCAGTCCAACTCAGCACAGGTAGCTCAGACTGCAGCCGGGCAGTGCCAGCAGATCGGTGTGCCGGCTCGGATCGAAGTGGTACAGATTGTGGATATCGGGGCCGGCCCCGAGGCAGCTGCGCGAACCGCTCGCTATGCAGCCTTGGACGCGATCGCGGCGGAGTCTGCTTCCTCGGCAATGCTGCTGGGCCATACTGCCGATGATCAGGCAGAGACGGTTCTACTGGGGCTACTACGGGGGTCGGGGGTGCGCAGCCTGGCGGGCATGCCAGCTCGCAGGGGACATTACCGGCGCCCGTTCTTGGATATCGAGCGGGAAATCATTGAACTGGCGTTGGCGGAATGCGATGTCGAACCCTGGCGGGATCCCCATAACGAGGACCTCCAGTTCACTCGAGTGCGCGTTCGTAACACTGTGCTGCCAATGCTGACTGAGCAACTTGGTCCCGGGATCGGTGCCGGACTGCGACGGACGGCACTCCTGGCTCGCGCTGATGCGGATGCCCTCGATGACTGGGCAACTAGCGAGTTTGCTCGGGTGGCTGCGGCTGGGATGAATGTGGAAGACCTAGTGGAGCTCCCCGAGGCGATTAGGTGGCGAGTGCTGCGGCGATGGTTGCTGGCGGTGGGATGTCCAGCGCAAGATCTGACCCTGGATCATGTCCGCTCCGTTGCGGAATTAGTCACCCATTGGCACGGTCAGGGTCCCCTGCATTTACCTGGAAGTGTCAACATAGGGCGTTCATGTGGCACCCTCGTTGCTGATGGTTACAACCCGGATGGGGGTAGCGAATGAACCCGGGTGATGCGGGTGAGGATCTAGCAGAGGTCCTCATCGATCAAGAAACGCTCGATCGCCGAGTAGGCGAACTCGCAGCGGAAATTCATGCGGCGCATCCCGAGGGTGATGTGGTTTTTGTTGGCGTACTTAAGGGCGCCTTCATGTTTATGGCCGACTTGTCGCGGGCGATGCCGGCCCCGGTAGAACTGGACTTCATGGTGGTGTCCACCTACGGCTATGGCACCAAGTCCTCTGGGGTGGTGCGAATCCTTAAAGACCTCGACCTCGACATCGCTGGTCGGCGGGTCGTAGTCGTCGAAGACATCATCGATTCCGGGTTGACGCTGTCATGGCTGCTACGTACGTTGTCGGCGCGCAAACCAGCCTCGCTGGAAGTCTGTGCGTTGCTGCGAAAGCGAGAGGCGCTGGAAGTGGATATCGATCCGGAATATCTGGGCTTCGATATTCCCAACGAGTTTGTCGTGGGCTACGGATTGGACTTCGCCGAGCGCTATCGCAATCTCACCGTCGTGGGCACCCTCACCGAGGAGGCCCTTCGTGCGGGTGGACATCGCGCTGGTCCGCGGCCGGGGTAAGCAGGAAGAGCTTGATCTCGCGGCCTGCTCTGCCGCGGTAGGCCAAATAGGCTGGCCATAATTCGTACATGACTTGCCAAATCTCTTCCCGCTCGGTGGGGTCGGTCACGAGTCGAGCAGTGACCGGAAGTTCGCGCCCCGCGATGGTGAGTACCGCCGAAGGTTGATCAACCAAGTTCAGCGCCCAAGCGGGGTGATGGCTTTGCCCGAAGTTGGATCCAACCAGCACGAAGTCGTCCCCTCGTCGGCCATAAAGCAGCGTTACAGCTCGGGGTTGCCCCGACTTGCGGCCGGTCGTCGTCAGTAGGCACTGCGGTAGACCGTAGTTTCCCAGCAACCCGAATCGACCGTGCGTGCGGCGTAATACCCGCGCGTCCCACGGCGCTAGTCGAGCAGCCACCGCGGCAAACCACCGTTGCTGGCCGAGCGACCGCATGAGGTTGCGGTAGAGCATGGCTGCCACACTAGCGGGATCGGTCGCTTCCTCAATCGAGGGAAGTTAGCCGACGAAACTGCCAGTGGAGGATCGTCGATGAATCTTGTCATCGTAGGCATGCGAGGCGCCGGCAAGTCGAACGTCTCCCGCCGGTTGGCGCTGATCAGCAAGCGCCCGGCACTGTCCACCGATGATCTGGTCCGCTACGAGACTGGGCAGTCGATTCCGGACTTTGTCCAGCAGGAGGGCTGGTCAGCCTTTCGAGACGTGGAATATCAGGTGCTGCAAAAACTACTGGCGATGGAGTCAGCGATCGTCGACTGTGGTGGCGGAATCATGGTGGAACTTGATGACTCCGGCAGCGAGATCTTCAGCGAACGTAAAGCAGAACTGTTGTCGCAGTTGGGAAGAGTCGTGTTTCTGGCTGGTGATCTCGATCGGCTTGCGGCCAAGGCTAATCGGGGCGCACGACCGATCCTGAGCGATCAAGTTTCCGTCCGGGAGATCATGGAGCGTCGGCTGCCCTGGTACGAGCGCATTGCGGACGTAACCATCGACATCGAGGGCAGGAAGCGGCAGTCGATCGCCGAAAAGATTGCTAGCGAGCAACTGGGTGGTTGGTCGGATCCAGCGGCAGAAAAGGTGCCCAGTAACTAGTACTGCGTCAGCGAAGCACCGGTGCTGAGGCTGGCTTACCTCTGCTTGCTTTTCTTGGTTTGGCTCGCTGCACCGTCGCCCGTTGACTCATTGGCCGGGATCTCGGCCAGCTGAATTTCCGCTGGTGGTGCCACCAGCGGAGGTCCCAACGTCGTATCCACGGAGTGCGGCCCAGAACTAGTGGTCCAGATGGCAAAGACCACTGACGCGATCGCAGTCATGATCAACAGTTTCTGCACCACGGATCGGACCAGTTCACTGGCCGCGACGTCGGAGGCGGCCTGGCTTGCGACAGCGCTTCTTGGTAGCTGCTTTGGCAACGTGCCTCCCGACTCATACGAATGGTTGCCGGTTGAGAACAACGACGCTCGGCGAGACCCCCGCGCCCAGCGGTGGTGGTGTGAAAAATCCTCCAATCGGGCCAACGGGACTGCGAGTGGATGTGCGGTTGGCGGTCGATGTTCTCGCTGGGCGTAGTCAATTCCGGGTCTGAGCGGAACGCGGCAGTAGCTACCAGCGTTAGCATCCAAGAGTCGGCGAAAGCTGTGGACGGGAGAGTGCACGATGTTCGAACGGTTTACAGACCGAGCGCGGCGAGTTGTGGTGCTAGCGCAAGAAGAAGCTCGCATGTTGAACCACAACTACATCGGTACCGAGCACATTCTGCTCGGGCTGATCCATGAGGGCGAAGGTGTGGCAGCCAAAGCGCTGGAGAGTCTGGGAATCTCGCTCGAGGCAGTGCGGTCCCAGGTCGAGGAGATTATCGGCCAAGGGCAGCAGGCTCCTAGTGGGCACATACCGTTCACCCCCAGAGCCAAGAAGGTGCTCGAGCTGTCGTTGCGAGAAGCGCTGCAGTTGGGGCACAACTACATCGGTACGGAGCACATACTGCTGGGGCTGATTCGTGAGGGGGAGGGCGTCGCTGCCCAGGTGTTGGTCAAACTTGGCGCCGACCTCGGTCGAGTGCGTCAGCAAGTGATCCAGTTGCTGTCCGGATACCAAGGTAAGGAACCCGCTACTTCCGGCGGCCCGCAGGAGGGAACGCCTTCGGGTTCGCTGGTGCTTGACCAGTTCGGCCGAAACTTGACCCAGGCAGCGCGGGAAGGCGAGCTAGACCCGGTGATCGGCCGCGAAAAGGAAATTGAGCGGGTCATGCAGGTGCTATCCCGTCGCACCAAGAACAATCCGGTGCTGATCGGGGAGCCGGGAGTCGGCAAGACCGCTGTGGTGGAGTCACTGGCTCAGCAAATCATTGACGGCGAAGTCCCGGATACGCTGCGCGACAAGCACCTATACACGCTCGATTTGGGTGCACTCGTCGCCGGGAGTCGTTACCGCGGTGATTTCGAGGAGCGGCTCAAGAAAGTTTTGAAGGAGATCAAGACCCGAGGCGACATCATCTTGTTCATTGACGAGATGCACACGCTGGTAGGTGCCGGTGCCGCGGAGGGCGCTATCGACGCCGCGAGCATTCTTAAGCCAATGCTCGCGCGTGGGGAACTGCAAACCATCGGAGCGACCACACTGGACGAATACCGCAAGTACGTCGAGAAAGATGCGGCCCTAGAGCGCAGATTTGCCCCGATTCAGGTGCCCGCACCAGACGTCGACTTGACCTTCGCCATCCTCAAGGGGCTGCGTGATCGCTACGAGAGCCACCACAAGGTGACCATCACCGATGAAGCGCTCAAGGCCGCCGCTCGGCTGTCGGACCGCTATATCAGTGATCGTCAGCTGCCGGACAAGGCGATTGATCTCATTGACGAAGCTGGTTCGCGACTGCGAATTCGCCGGATGACCGCCCCGCCGGACCTTCGGGAGTTTGACGATCGGATCGCGGAGGTTCGCAAGGAGAAGGAATCAGCGATCGATGCCCAAGACTTCGAGAAGGCCGCCAACCTTCGCGATCGGGAGAAGCAGCTGATAGGCGAAAAAGCTACTCGCGAACGGGAGTGGAAAGCCGGCGACATGGACGTTGTTGCTGAGGTAGATGAGAAGCTGATTGCCGAGGTGCTGGCGCTGATGACCGGCATCCCGGTCACTGATCTATCTGAGGATGACACGCAGCGGCTGCTTCGGATGGAGGAAGAACTGCACCGTCGCGTCATTGGTCAGGAGCAAGCAATCAAAGCGCTGTCCAAGTCCATGCGCCGAACGCGAGCGGGTTTGAAAGATCCGAAGCGTCCGTCAGGTTCCTTTATCTTTGCTGGCCCCTCGGGTGTCGGCAAGACTGAGCTGAGTAAGACGCTGGCTGAATTCCTGTTTGGTGATGAAGATTCGCTGATCGCGCTGGATATGAGTGAATACTCCGAGAAGCACACCGCTTCGCGGCTGTTCGGTTCCCCTCCTGGCTATGTGGGCTACGAAGAGGGTGGTCAGCTCACTGAGAAGGTACGTCGGAAGCCGTTCTCAGTAGTCCTCTTTGACGAGATCGAAAAGGCCCACCCGGATATCTTTAACTCGTTGCTGCAGGTGCTGGAAGAAGGCCGACTAACCGATGCGCAAGGCCGAGCGGTTGACTTCAAGAACACTGTGATCATCATGACCACGAACCTAGGCAGTCGAGATGTCTCCAAGACGCTCGGCTTCGCTCCGGTGGATGATGATGCGGATGCCTACGAGCGGATGAAGAGCAAAGTACAGACGGAGTTGAAACAGAACTTCCGGCCGGAGTTCCTTAATCGGATCGACGACGTGATTGTCTTCCATCAGCTCGCTCGGGCCGAGATCATTTCGATCGTCGATCTGATGGCAGCTCGGTTGGATGAGCGGCTTGCTGAGCGGGACTTGAGTGTGGAGTTCACGACTCCAGCCAAGGAACTGCTTGCCGAGCACGGTTACGACCCGGTCATGGGGGCCCGACCGCTACGGCGAACGATCCAGAATGAGATCGAAGATGTACTAAGCGAGAAGATTCTGTTTGGCGAAATCCCGCCGCACAGCATCATCGTGGTGGACGTCGAGGGCGAAGGCAAAGACGCGGACTTCACTTTCACGTCACAGCCCAAAGCGGATCTGCCGGATGTACCGCCGGTGGAGGCTGCTGAGTCTGACTAGGGTTTGGGCGACGAACTCGGCCAGAGCGCTGTCAGCGAGCTGATCCAGCCCCCGGGAGCGCGTGTCGCCCAGCAGTGTCGGTGACAAGTAGGCCGTCTGCCAGCAGCGACGCTTGTGCTCGCTTGAGTTGTGTAGCGTTCGGCCACACCAAGTCGATCTCTGCCTGCAAGACTCCTGCTGGAGTGCTGCGGACTAGTTGCAAGATGCGTCCGCGCACTTCGCGATCGCTACCGGCAAAGGGTGCTTGCCGAGTGGGTGGCGCCGCGTTCTCCGGGCGACCGGCGGCGAACCAGGCACACGAACGGTTCAGCGGGCACTCCTCGCAAGCAGGGTTGCGGGCGGTGCAGACAAGTGCCCCCAACTCCATGATTGCTTCACTAAGTACGGCGGCTGCTTCCCCGGACGGCGGCAGGGCGGCTGAAAGTTCGTCGCGCTCGGCTTGAGTGGCTGATCCAGTCTTGGGATAAGCGCGACCGTGCCAAACGCGAGCAAGCACTCGCCGAACATTGGTATCAAGCACCGCTATTCGACGCCGATAGGCGAAAGCGATGATCGCCGCCGCGGTATAGTCCCCGACCCCGGGTAAGGACAGCAACGTTGCATGGTCGGTTGGTAGCACGCCTTGGTGCCGGTCCCGGATCTCCGTAGCTGCCGCGTGCAAGCGCAGGGCTCGGCGAGGGTATCCCAACCGACCCCACATCACGACGGCCTCCCCAGCGGGTTCACTCGCCAAATCACTCGGAGTAGGCCATCTCGCTAGCCACTTCTGCCAGGCCGGCAGCACCCGATTCACTGGAGTCTGTTGCAGCATCACTTCACTGACGAGGACCGCCCAGGGATCTCGAGGTGGGTTGCGCCAGGGAAGAGCTCGCTGATACTCGGCGAACCAGCTGGTCAGAATTTCCACCTAGCCATTATCGGTAGTCGAAGTTCTGCTGCATCAGGTGGCCAGACTTGGTGGCAGCCGGGCGCCGGACTTCTCAGATTCGAATAGTGTCTGTCGAGCTACTCGCTTGCCGATGCAGTCCGGGAAGTGCCGCAGTCGCCTCCTGTACCGTCTGCACCTCGATAATCTGGACGCCCTCGGGGAGGGTCGCCGCGGCTTCTTTCGCTCCCCGCGGCGCAACAACCACTCGACAACCTTGCCGGACTGCTTCGCTGATCCTCGCGGCCAGCATCGGGCTGGATCGGATGTCCCCGCTGAGGGTGACCTCGCCGATCACAGCAACATCGAGCGGCAGCGGTTCAGCTGTGATGGCAGTAACGACTGCCAGTGCGATAGCCAGATCAGCGGCAGGATCGGGGCAGCGGATTCCGCCCACGGTGCCGGTGAACAGGTCGCGTTCGCCGATCCGCAGACCACAGTGTCTCTCCACGACCGCACCCAACATTGCTACCCGGGCAGAGTCCAAACCGGTAGTTCCCCGTCGCGGATTCGGGCTGGTGGATGCTGCCGCTAGCGCCTGGACTTCCACCAAGAGAGCTCGCCGGCCCTCGACGGCCACGGTGAGTGCCGCACCCGGTACGGGGGTGTCACGTTGCGCCCGGAATAGCGCGGAGGGATCGGGCACTTCACGTAGCCCTGACTCGGTATGTTCGTAAACCGCCAGCTCATCCGCCGGGGCATACCGGCTTTTCTGGACTCGCAGCAGCCGCAGTGTGCTGCGCGAATCGCCGGTAAACATCAGCACGGTATCGACCAGATGTTCCAGTTGCCGGGGGCCACCGATCGCGTCGTTCTGCTTGATGACTTGACCGACCAAAATCAGACAAGTGCTTTGCTGCTTCGCCACCCTGGTGAGTGCTGTCGAGACCTCATTCACTTGGGCAACGCCACCCGCTCTGCCGGTGACCTCGGCGGACGCCACGGTCTGCACCGAGTCAACGATGACGAGTGCGGGGTCATCGAGTACTTCAATCTGCCCGAGGATGGCGGCTAGGTCGGTGTCATCGGCGAGATGAAGAAACTCGCTGTTCGCGCCCACCCGGCGAGCTCGCAGCGCCAGTTGACTGACCGACTCCTCAGCGCTGGCATAAAGCACTGGACGCTGCTGATTGGCGGCGATCGCGTTCGCCACCATGATCAATAACGTGGACTTGCCGACCCCGGGCTGGCCAGCGATAAGCGAGGCCGAGCCGACAACAAGCCCTCCGCCCAGGATGCGGTCTAGTTCCGGTAAACCCGTAGCGATGCGAGCGGGATTGCCGTGAGAACTAGCCAACACCTCTGCAGCGGTTTGAGCAGGTCGCTCCGGCTTCACCGGTCGTAGTGATGCGCTGAGCCCCGATTGTTGCCGCTCTCGGGCTGCCGGCTTTGATTCGCCCACTGATCCGTATTCGCCGCAACTGGTGCAACGGCCCAGCCAGCGTGGGAAAGAGACGCCACATTCGCTACATTCATAGCCGTTGGACCGGGCCATTCGACTAGCCTCCTCTCACCTCGTAGCAGGAATCTACCGCCACCCTCCGGCAGGGCGAGTGAGCGGCAGCCAGATCAGCTTGGTCGCCGCAGCGATCGAGCTGAGTGTGCCCAGCCCAGTATTGCTACTCGAGGGTGAAGGATGCTTTGCTGCTCTTGACGTCGAGATTCTTGCCCACCGCGTCGTAAGCGCCAGGTTGGGCAGCAGGTTGCTCTGCTGGCGGCACGGGGCAGCCCTTGCCGCTGATCGTGCGTGGCCAGGGGATAGTCACCGAGGCGACTGCTTGTGAATCCAGCACCTGTACATCTTGACCGCCGACGTCCTCGCAGTCATCACTGGACCATACCCGGACCCCACCCGACGAGATTTCGATGCTGTTCGCATCCGCACCGATATCTCGGCTGCAGGCTTCGGTGCCAATATTTTGAATGGCGAGCGTGATCTCCGGAATGGTTCCAGCGGGGTAAGTGGCCGAATCCGGCTCCACGGTCACCTTGATGTCCTCATCGAGGCAGCTGCCAGCATCGGCTGCTGGCGATTCAGACGTATCCGGTGTCGGTTCAGCAGTCGGCTGCTCAGATGCCACCGGATCCGTTGTTTCCTCGCCGTTATCGCAACCGCCGAAAATCAGGAACAACAGCAGCAGCATTACCAGCACCGCCCCCACCACAACTGCCCGCCGCCGCCAGTAAATCTTCGGTTCCTCCGGCCCGACCGGATTCATCACTGAACTCACGCAACAACGGTAACCCTCGCGAGTTCCGGTCCCTGCCGCGGGTTGGGCGTGCCGGGTTACAGAAATGTCGCAGTTGCAGCGGGCCGGATCACTGGCTGCCCGCCAATACGGTGATGGTTACTGATCTGCGGGGTGCCCAGCTAGTTGTGGACCCACCGGCTCGATGCGCAACGCAGCCCGAGCCGCGTCAAACGCCTCGCAATGTCGGCACAACTCCTGATAGGCAGCAGCACCGAGAAGTTCCCGCAACTCATCGGCACTGCTGAGGTAAAGCGGATCCGAGCCGACATGGGCTGCGGGCTCATTCGTGCAGTACCAATCAAATTCGTGCCCACCGGGTCCCCACATCGCGCGGGTGTACTCCGTGATCACGACCACGAGTTTCTGATCACCGTCGGCAGTCTCCCGATTTTCATAGTCACGCCTGATCGGCAGTTGCCAGCACACATCGGGCTTAGTGGTGACATGGGATTCGCCCAGACGCTCTGCCAGCACATGCAGTGCACAGCCTGCGCCACGTGGAAACTCGGGATCGTTCAGGAAAACGCAAGCCCCGCCTGTTACCTGGGTTTTGTGCTCGCCGTCATCATCCTGGGTGAGCCAATCGCGTTTGCGGATTTTGTCGCCACCGGGATGCCGCTGCCACTCTGCGGGCGTCAGCTGCGCGACTGCATTCGTCACCCGCCGTCGGTCTGCTTTGCCGGCAAAGTGCGCCCCGTGAGTGCAGCAACCGCCGTACGGGATACTGGCGTCGATGCTTTGACAGCCGCGACCGTAGATACAGGTGTAACTAGAGGTGAGCCAGGTGAGATCGGCTCGAACGATCTGGTCAGAGTTATCCGGGTCTTCGAACTCAATCCAAGCTCGGGGGAACGGCTCTAGGTCCTCATCCACGTCACCAGCCTAGATGGCGTACCGTCGTGCTATGCGCTTGGGCGTCCTCGACATTGGTTCTAACACCGTGCATTTGCTCGTGGTGGACGCCTATTACGGTGCGGCCCCGGTCCCCGCGCACTCCAACAAGATCGAACTTCGGCTGGCTGAGCACATCGATGCTGATGGAAACGTCGACGAGGTAGCGGAACGCACGCTGGCAGAGTTCCTGATCGATTCTCGCCAGGTGGCTGAGGACCTGGGGGTCACCGAGGTACTCGCCTTCGCAACCTCGGCCATCAGGGAGTCCGGCAACGGGGACGAAGTGCTACGACGGGTGCAAGAACAGACCGATATCGATATCGCGGTACTCTCCGGTCCCGACGAAGCGCGGCTGACCTTCCTGGCGGTACGACGGTGGTTTGGTTGGTCGTCAGGGCGACTACTGGTCTTGGATATCGGTGGTGGCAGTCTGGAGATTGCGGTGGGTGCCGATGAAGAGCCTGATCAAGCGGTATCGGTGCCACTCGGTGCTGGTCGGCTCACTCGGAAATGGTTGACGCACGATCCACCGAAATCCAAAGAACTTCGAGAACTCCGCAAATACATCCGCATTGAGATTGCGGAGCAACTGGCTCTCGTTCAGCGCTCCGGAAGCCCCGAGCGTACGGTCGCCACCTCCAAGACTTTCCGGCAGTTGGCCCGGATCGCCGGTGCCCCGCCCTCCGGTGAAGGTCCGCTCATACCTCGGTCGCTGCGGTTGGCGGATTTGTCCAAGTGGCTGCCCCAACTGGCGGAGATGTCCGCCGCTGAGCGTTCTGAGCTGCCTGGAGTCTCCGCCGGCAGAGCAGGACAACTCGTGGCTGGCGCGCTCGTTGCCGAAGCCGCTATGGAACTGCTGGGGGTTGAACAGGTAGAGATCTGTCCCTGGGCGCTGCGCGAAGGCGTGATCTTGCGTCGGCTGGACGGGATCAGCCAGTGAAGTTGTCGGGTGGGGATCTGCTCGCTTCTGTCAGAACGGATCCCAGCGAAGGGCTGACCGATACTCAGGTCGCCGAGCGAGTCGCGGCCGGGCTGATGAATGTGGCGCCCGATGCTCGCAGCCGAAGTCTGGGTGACATCGTCAAGGCCAATACCTTTACGTGGTTCAACGGGCTGATCGGTACGTTGTGGCTGATCATGATGTGGGTGGCGCCACCCCAAGATGCACTTTTCGGCTTGGTAATCGTGTTCAACACCGGCATCGGCATCATTCAGGAGTACCGAGCCTCGCGGGAGCTGGCGAAGTTAACTGTGCTGGGTTCAGTGCGTCCCACCGTCGTGCGTAACGGCAGTACCGAGTCGATTGCCATCGAAGAGGTGGTGCGGGACGACGTCGTGGTGCTATCGGCAGGTGATCAGATTGTGGTGGACGGCGAGGTGCTCACCAGCACCGGGCTCGAGATTGACGAGAGCTTGCTGACTGGCGAAGCTGATCCCGTTCATAAATCGGTTGGCGACGAGGCGATGAGCGGATCGTTCGTCGTGGCTGGCGCTGGTGTCATGGTGGCGCACCGGGTCGGTCCTGATTCCTTCGCCGCCGGACTCACCGCCGCAGCGAAACAATTTTCACCGACTAACTCGGAATTGCGCGACTCGGTGGCAAAGTTCGTACGGTTTGTTTCCTACCTGATCGTGCCGATCGGGGTGTTGTTGGTGATTAGTCAGCTTCGGGCTGATCAGGATTTGCCCGATGCGATTCGAGGCTCCATCGCAGGCATGGTCACGATGATTCCGGAAGGTCTGGTGCTGTTGACCAGTATCGCGATGGCGGTGGCGGTGGTGCGGCTAGCACAGCGCAAGGCGCTCGTGCAGGAGATGCCAGCGGTTGAGGCGCTGGCGCGAACGGATGTGGTGTGCGTAGACAAAACCGGTACCCTCACCGATCCTGGGATGGCGCTGCGGTTGATTTCGCCGCTGATGGGCCAATCACCGGATGCGATTCGAGCCGTCTTGGGCGCCGTCGCCGCAAGCGACCCGCGACCTAATCCGACCATGGATGCGGTGCGTGCTGCCTGCCCTGACCCTGGCTGGCAGGTACAGGATGCGGTGCCATTCTCCTCTGCCCGCAAGTGGTCAGCCGCTTCGTTCGCTGAGCATGGTCAGTTTGTGATTGGGGCACCAGAAGTGCTGGTTGCCGATCTCTCCACAACGGATTGGTGGTCAGCGGCAGAGCGAGAAGCCGCAGCTGGCTCGCGAGTGCTTCTCCTCGCAGAACTCAGCGCCCCAGTGACCGCGGATGGTGACCTGCCGGCGATGACTGCGGCTGCGATTGTCGTTATCGACCAAGTCCTCCGCGCCGATGCAGCTGAGACGGTGGCCTTCTTCGACGAGCAGGATGTTGCGGTGAAGGTGATTTCCGGTGATAACGCAGCGACCGTCGGCGCAATCGCGGAACGGGCTGGAGTGGCCGGAGCTGAAGATCCGGCGGACGCCCGCGCCTTGCCGGACGCTCCCGATGAACTCGCTGAAGCGATGGATCGACACTCGGTCTTTGGGCGAGTATCGCCAGAGCAGAAGCAGTCGATGGTCGGAGCACTGCAAGAAAACGGCCATACCGTCACCATGACCGGAGACGGGGTCAATGACGTGCTGGCGCTCAAACGTGCCGACTTGGGCATTGCGATGGGATCAGGTGCACCGGCCAGTCGCGCAGTCGCGCAGATCGTCCTGTTGAACAACAAGTGGTCAACGCTGCCGGACATCGTCTACGAGGGTCGCCGCG
The DNA here is from genome assembly GCA_022599915.1 of Actinomycetes bacterium. NCBI lineage: Bacteria > Bacillati > Actinomycetota > Actinomycetes > Actinomycetes bacterium. Next base: position 140,292 of record JAHZLH010000026.1, on the reverse strand, counting down.
TGCTCGGCAACATCGAGCGCGTCTCTGACGTATTCCTCACCAAGTCCATTTATGCGATGTCGATATCGCTGGCGACTGGGCTATTCGGGGTCGCCTTCCCGTTCCTTCCCCGACAACTGACACTCGTAGCTGCGCTGACCATTGGTATCCCCGGGTTCTTCTTGGCGCTGATGCCCAACAGTGATCGATTCCGCCCCGGCTTCTTTCGCCGAGTGCTGCTGTTTGCCGTGCCAGCGGGGTTGATCACCGCAGTATGTGCCTTTACGACCTACCTCATCGCCAGTGATCGCTACGACGAGGTGGAAGCACGCACCTACACCACCATCACGCTGTTCTTAGTGGCGCTCGCTGTGCTGCTGCGGTCAGCGCGGCCACTGACTTCATTGCGACTGGCGGTGGTTGCTGGCATGGCAGCTCTGTTCCTGGCTGTGCTTGTGGTCCCGGCTCTGTCACAATTCTTTGCTATGGAGATCGAAGACCCGCATGGTTTGTCGCTGGCTCTGATGGCCGGTGGCCTCGGCGCTGCCGTCATTTTGCTGGTCTCTCCTATCATTGACCGGGTGAGAGCCTCATGAGTCGCAGTTCTCGCCGAGGGGCCCAGGCCGGGAGTTCAGAACCTGCTGTCAGAATCCCGAACGCCAAGGTCGCGCTGTCCACTGCATCGGTGTACCCGGAATCGACGGCTGCTGCGTTTGAGATCGCCAGTCGACTGGGCTACGACGGTATCGAGGTCATGGTGATGACCGATCAGGTCAGCCAAGATCCAGATGCACTACGACGACTCTCTGATCACTACGCCATGCCCATCCTGGCTGTCCACGCCCCATGTCTCTTGGTTACCCAGCGGGTGTGGGGCACCGATCCTTGGGGAAAGTTGGTCCGCGCGCGACGAGCGGCTGAAACTCTGGGCGCCAAAACAGTGGTAGTCCACCCGCCATTTAGGTGGCAGCGCGACTACGCCCGTGACTTCGTTGTGGGTCTCAACCGAATGGGTGAAGAGACAGATATTCGGTTCGCGGTCGAGAACATGTATCCCTGGCGAGCTCGCTCGCGCGAAGTAGCTGCCTATGCTCCGGGTTGGGATGTTCGGCTGGCGGACTATCCGCACTGCACGCTCGATTTGTCTCACACCGCCGTTTCCGGCTCGGACCCGCTTCGGGTCGCCGAAGATCTTGGTGACCGGTTAGCGCACATTCATCTGGCGGATGGTTCCGGGTCCGCCCGGGATGAGCACCTGATACCGGGTCGCGGAAGTCAGCCAGCGGATCAGCTACTGGAGCTGCTTGCCCGACGACACTTCGACGGTGTGGTCGTAGTGGAAGTATCGACGCGCAAGGCATCCTCTCGCGCCGAACGAGAGGCGGATCTCGCTGAAGCGTTGGCCTATGCCCGACTACATATGGCGGTTTCAGTGGCTGAGCGGCGAACAGGACGCGTTGAGCCCAACTCTTCTCTAGGCTAGGGCTGTGGCCAACGAAGATGTTTCTGATGCAGTGCTAGATGCCGCTCGAGTGGCGTTCAACTCCAAGGGCTATGCCCGTACCACCATGAAGGGGGTGGCTGCCGCCGCCGGTATTGCGCCGTCGGTACTACGCAAGTACTACGACAACAAAGAGCAAATGTTTTCGGCCGCAATGAAACTGCCGTTTGACCCCTCCAGCGCGGTTCCAGAGTTGATCAGTCCCGGTCTGGACGGCATGGGCGAACGGCTGGTGCGAGGAACATTCGAAGTCCTGAAGGACGATGAGAGCCGAGAGCAGATCATTGAACTCTTCACCGCGGGCGCGGCAGCGGGTCGGGCAGCCCAGTCAGTGCAGGACTTCCTGGAGGAAGCTGTCGTCGATCGAATCGCCGGTGTAGTCGGGATTCCCGACGCGCGCATGCGAGCGTCGCTGATTTCTAGTCACTTGATCGGGCTGGCTGCGACTCGCTACGTGATCCGACTTGAGCCACTGGCCTCGGCTTCCGAGGACGAGGTAGTGCGGATATATGCACCGATGATTCAGGATCTGCTGGATCCGACCAAACCGGTTTACTAGTGGGCGGCTTTCCCGCCTAGGCAGCGCTGCACCGTGGCTGACCAGCGACTAGCCTGCAAGGCAGGAACTAAGTTTTCGGTCAGAAAGTTGACGCCGACGGGTGTCAAGGATGCGAGGAGTTGAAGTGATCAGGCGAGCTATGTTGTCCGTTTCCCGCAACGAAAAGATCCGCGAACTGTCAGTGTCGATGCCGGTCACCCGCGATGTAGTGCAGCGGTTCGTCGCCGGTGAGGCCACTGCCGACGCCGTCGCGGCAACGGCCGATATCACCGCCACCGGACGGCAGGTAACGCTAGACCGACTGGGGGAGGACGTCGTTGAGCGGGCGGGTGCGCTGCAAACTCGGGATGACTACCTGAATCTGCTGGAAGCGTTGAACGCGAACGGTCTGACCGGCGATGCTGAGGTGTCAGTCAAATTGTCCGCCGTCGGGCAGGCGCTGCCAGGTGATGGCGAAAAGATCGCTTTGGAGTTGGCGCGAGAGATCTGTGAACGTGCCCACCGCTACGGCACCACCGTCACTTTGGATATGGAGGATCACACCACGATCGACTCGACCTTGGGCATTCTGTGGGAACTGCGCCAAGACTTCCCGACCACCGGAGCGGTGCTGCAGTCCTACCTGTATCGAACTGAGGGAGACTGTCGAGATCTCGCCGGTGAAGGTTCCCGAGTCCGGTTGTGCAAAGGGGCCTACAAGGAGCCGGAATCGGTGGCCTACCAGTCTCGGCACGACGTAGATCTGTCCTTTGTCCGCTGCATGAAGATCCTGTTCGCTGGCCAGGGTTATCCGATGATCGCTTCGCACGACCCCCGACTGGTGGAGATTGCCCAGGCGTTGGCGGTGCACAATGATCGGCCTCGGGGCAGCTACGAACACCAGATGCTTTTCGGCGTGCGTCCTGATGAGCAACAGCGGCTCGCCGACGAAGGCGAACGGATGCGGGTCTATATCCCCTACGGTGAAGATTGGTACGGCTACATGATTCGCCGCATGGCTGAAAAGCCGGCGAACATGTCGCTGTTCTTGAAAGCGTTGTCGTCGAAGAACTGATCGGCCCCGGCCGGGAGGGAGCACTCGGTGGGAAGACTTGCCATTATCGGAGCAGGCGTCATGGGGGAGACGCTACTTTCCGGACTCATCCGAGCGGGGCGTCAGCCCGCTGACTTAGTTATTGCCGAGCGTCGCGAGGACCGCGCCGCCGAACTCATCGAGCGGTACGGCGTTGAGGTGCTGGACAATACGGAGGCTGCTGCGGCGGCAGACACCGTGGTGCTGGTGGTGAAGCCGCAGGACATGGCGGCGGTGCTGGACCCAATGAGCAGCAGCATTCGTCAGGGTGCGCTGGTGATCTCGCTAGCAGCAGGAATCACCACGTCATTCCTGGAGGAACGACTGTCCCCTGGTGTTGCAGTGGTTCGGGTGATGCCAAATACCCCGGCGCTGGTGGATCAGGGGATGTCGGCGATCTCGCCGGGATCATCGTGCGATGAACAGCACCTGGCGGAAGCGGAACAATTGCTTAGCGCCGTAGGTCGAGTGGTCAGGGTGCCGGAGAAGCAGCAGGACGCCGTGACTGCAGTCTCAGGTAGTGGTCCGGCCTACATTTTTTATGTAATCGAAGCCATGATCGAGGCGGGTGTGCATTTGGGGCTACCGCGAGCGACTGCCACTGAACTAGCTGTACAAACCGCATACGGATCAGCGGAGATGTTGCGGCAGACGGGCGAACACCCGACGGTATTGCGGGAGCGGGTCACCAGCCCGGCAGGCGTCACCGCCGCGGCGCTGCGGGAGTTGGAAGAGCATGCGGTGCGTGCCGCGTTTCTTGGTGCCCTAAACGCTGCCCGAGATCGTTCTGAGGAACTCGGAGCCTGACATGAGCCACAACTCGGTGCTGCCGTGGAACGAACTGTTGTCGGATTACGACTTCGGTCCACAGCACCCGCTGAGCCCAATCAGAGTCCAGCTGACCTTCGAGTTGATCAAGTCGCTCGGTTTGTTGGAATCCGACACCTTGGATGTGGTGGAGGACATCCCGGTGCCGACAGATGACGTTTTGCTGCGGGTCCACACTCCCGAGTTCCTAGCGGCGGTGAAACAAGCCTCAACCGATGCGGATTTCAGCGATTTACGTCACGGGTTGGGGACGCTCGACGTGCCAGTTTTCCCTGGTATGCACCTAGCAGCGGCCCGATTGTGTGGCGCCACCCTGCTGGCAGCGCAGTCGGTCTATCACGGTCGAAGCGAACATGCCGTCAACATCGCAGGCGGTCTGCACCACGCAATGCCGGACGCGGCTGCTGGATTCTGCGTGTACAACGACCTTTCGGTGGCGATTCAGTGGCTGCTGGATCAAGGGGTGGAACGGATCGCCTACATCGATGTAGACGTCCACCACGGCGATGGTGTGCAGCGTGCCTTCTGGGATGAACCGCGAGTGATGACGATCTCTATTCACGAGAGCCCGCACACGCTGTATCCGGGCACTGGTTGGGCAACTGAAATCGGTGGGCCACGGGCATTGGGTACGGCGGTCAATATCCCGGTCCCAGCGGGCACCGGTGATCAGGGGTGGTTGCGAGCCTTGCACGCGGTGGTGCCGGACGTGCTGCGCGAATTTCGACCGGATTTCATCGTGTCGCAGCATGGCTGTGACAGTCATTTCCAAGATCCGCTGGCTAGTTTGGCGGTGTCGGTGGATGGCCAACGGATGGCGGCACGTGCCATTCACCGCTGGGCTCATAGTCTCGCTGGGGGTAACTGGGTGGCGACCGGTGGTGGTGGCTATGAGTGGCTAGAGGTAGTCCCGCGGGCCTGGACGCACCTGGTAGCGGAATCTGCTGGAGTTCCCATCGAACCGGAGACCGAAGTGCCGCAGGCGTGGCGCCGCCATGCTGAAGGCATTATCGGTCGCGAAGCGCCAGAGACGATGACGGACGGTTACGACCCTTGGCCCAAGCATTGGAGCCTGGGCTATAACCCACGAGATCCGTTAGATGCCGCCGTCCACGCCACGCGCAAATCCGTATTTCCGTACCTGGGATTGTCGCTCAGCGACGGGGAAGATTAGCCCGACGGGCCGGTCTGCAGGCAAGTTATCGCCAATGTCACATTGCGCACCAGCGTGGCGGCCGTTCGAAGCATCCACAAACGGGCAGTAGGCTAGAGCGCATGGGGATGTCGACGGCATCCCACACGAACGCCGCCGACGGTGGTATTGAGCAAGTCGAGGTCTTTATGGGTTCCGTAGTTAAGAAGCGCCGCAAGCGGATGGCGAAAAAGAAGCACCGCAAACTGTTGAAGCGCACCAGGGTGCAGCGACGCAACAAGAAATAGCACTAGTTCCTAGACGGCGACCGGGAGGAGGGGGCCATGGGGCAGGTAGTTCTCGTCACGGGAGTTTCGCGGCATCTAGGTGGCCGAATGGCCCAGATGCTCACTCGCGATCCCCAGGTAGATCGAGTTATCGGGGTGGATGTAGTTCCCCCGCGCGGTGACATCGGTCGCGCAGAGTTTGTGCGCGCCGATATCCGCAACCCGATAATCGCTAAGGTCATCAACGCCGCTGACGTTGACACAGTTGTGCACATGGGAGTCATCGCGACCCCCATCCAGGCCGGTGGCCGAATGTCGATGAAGGAAATTAATGTCATCGGCACCATGCAGTTGCTTGCGGCCTGTCAGAAGGCCCCCACGCTGGAGCGACTCATTGTGAAGTCAACGTCCTCGGTCTACGGTGCAGGTCCCCGTGACCCGGCGATGTTTACTGAGGCAGTTGAGCCCCGGCATGCGCCCATATCCGGTTGGGCCAAGGACTCTGGCGAGGTGGAAGGCTACGTGCGCGGTTTCGCGCGCCGCCGTCCCGACGTTGCGGTGACAACCTTGCGGTTCGCAAACTTCATAGGGCCGCAGGTTGAGACTGCGATGACTGGGTACTTCAGCCTCCCGGTGGTTCCATTCGTCATGGGTTACGACGCGCGCTTGCAGTTCATCCACGAGGATGACGGCCTGCGTGCCATTCACGAAGCAACGGTGAATGATCGACCTGGCCTCTACAACATCGCAGGAGACGGCATCCTGATGCTGTCCCAGGCGATCCGACTGGCTGGGCGACCACCGGTGCCGTTGCCGCTACCACTAGTGCCGCTAACGGGTCGGGGCATGATCAAAACCGGCTTGGCGGACTTCAGTCCAGAACAGGTGCGGTTCCTCACCTATGGTCGCGGCATCGACACCACGCGGATGCGGGAACGGCTGGGCTTTGAGCCGGAGTACACCACCAAAGAAGCTTTCATGTCCTTTGTTGAGGCACGAGGACTCAACAAAATCCTCTCCCCGCAGCGGGCAGCTGCCGCGGAGCAGGTGCTCGCCTCGGTACTGACTAGTGGAGGAAGTCATGACTGACGCCCGTATCATTCCCATTTCTGGCGAAGCCCCCGCCAGCACGACTAGCTCGCCGGGTACTAGTCGCGGCCAGACAGCGGCTTCGTCGGGTTCCGAGAACAACTCGGGTCGGGTGGCAGGCGGTGCTGCGGCTCGACCTCGTGCACGCACTCGCACTCGCGCGAAGGCCGAGGAAACCGAAGCGCCGGATCCTCAGCCAGCGCCACTGCCCGGATCTGACTATGAGAAGCCATCCTGGGACGACAAGGTCGCCGGAGCGCTGTCTTTCCTGCGGCGCCGGGTGACCGGTGACTATCCAGTCGACAACTTCGGATTCGATCCGGAGCTGTTGGATCAGATCTTGATGGCGCCATTCCGGCCGTTGTACGACAAGTGGTTCCGAGTGGAAACCCGCGGGCTAGAGAATGTTCCTGACGTCGGTGGCGCCTTGGTGGTCGCCAATCACTCCGGGACCATTCCGCTGGATGCGGTGATGACGCAGCTGGCGCTGCTGGATCACCACCCGGAGCACCGGCACTTGCGGATGCTGGGGGCTGACCTGGTATTCCAAAGCCCATTCATTGGCGAGTTGGCTCGTAAGAGCGGCTCCACCCTGGCTTGTGCACCCGACGCGAAGCGACTGTTGCAGCAGGGCGAGTTGGTCGGTGTCTGGCCGGAGGGCTTCAAGGGCATTGGCAAGCCATTTAGTGAGCGTTACAAACTGCAGCGGTTCGGTCGAGGTGGCTTCGTAGCAGCAGCGCTGGAGGCGAGGGTGCCGATCATCCCGACTGCCATTGTGGGCGCGGAAGAGATCTACCCAATAGTGGGAGATGCAAAGGCGTTAGCGCGACTGTTCGGTCTGCCGTATGTGCCGATTACCCCAACGTTCCCTTGGCTCGGCCCCCTGGGTCTGGTCCCGATGCCGAGCAAGTGGATCATCATGTTCGGGGAGCCGATCCACACTGAAGAGTTTGGGCCGGAGGCGGCCGAAGACCCGATGCTGGTCTTCAACCTAACCGATCAGGTTCGCGAAACTATCCAGCAGCAGTTGTATCGGTTGTTGGTGCAACGCCGCTCAGTCTTCCTGTAGTTGCGTTGCCGACCTAACCGCGGCGGCTGGCAGCAACGCCAACTGCCGCCCCGGCCGCGACTAGTCCGGCAACCACGCCCGCGGAGACACCGGCCCGTTTCGCGGTCTGTTTGCCGCGGTAGTTGTACATCGGCCAACCGTTGTCCCGTGCTTGTTCTTTCAAGTCAGAATCTGGGTTGATCGCTACTGGGTGGCCGACTGTGGTCAGCATTGGTAGGTCGTTTGCGGAGTCAGAGTAGGCCCAGCACTCGTCGAGGGCGTAGCCTTCTCGCCGCGAGAGCGCGCGAATAGCTTCCGCCTTTGCCTCGCCATGCAGCGGGTAGCCCACCAGGTGCCCGGTGTAGCGGCCATCCATTGATTCGGCGACTGTTCCCAGTGCACCAGTAAAGCCCAGCCGATCCGCAAGAATTTGGCCGATCTCGACTGGCGTGGCGGACACGAGCCAGACCGGTTCACCGGCATCGATGTGTCGTTGCGCCAATGACAAGGTGCCGGTCCACATCTTGTCGCTCATCGTTTCTTCGAAGACATCTTCGCCGAGCTCAACAATCTCCTGAACCGTGCGCCCCTCGACGAAAGACAGACCGGCCTCGACTGCCTCAGCCATGTCGTCCATATTCTCGCCACCGAAGAGCTGGAATCGCAGTTGCGCGATGGCGAATCTGGCAATGTCACCCGCGTCGATCAGTCCATGGCTCGCTGCGCCGCGGGCGAAGAAAAACATGCTGGATCCGCGAATCACAGTGTTGTCGATATCGAAGAAAGCCGCCGCGCCGTCCGCACCCGAAGGTGCGGCTTCAGTTGGCGTGGCTTGTTCCGCCGCCGCCTCACCGGTCTTTTTGTAACGCTGCCGCAGTTTGGAGAGTCTCTTGGCCACAGCGCCACTCTAGCGAGCATGGCTGTGCAAGACTCTCTGGCGTGGTGATGAACCTAGCGGATGTAGTCGACGAGTCGGCTCGAGAATGGCCAGCTGCGGTCGCGATCGTCGACGGCGACCTAAAGATGACCTACGCCGGCCTCGACGATCGGATTTCAGCTTTCGCTGCCGGTTTATTGAATTGCGGGGTAAAGCCCGGTGATCGGGTTGCGTTGATGTTGGGCAATCGCTTGGAGTTCGTAGTGGCTTTCTACGCAACCCTTCGTGCCGGTGCGGTATCGGTGCCGATGAATCCACTTGCGCCTGTTGCCGAGACCCAGCGACAACTTCAACAAGTGGGTGCTCGACTCTTGATCTCCGATCATGAGGCCGCCGCGCAACTATCGCAGACCGATGAGGTTTCCTGCGCGGTGATCGCCATCGGCAGTCGTGGGTGGGATCAACTAGAGAACTCAGCTCTGCCGGAAGGGCCCGCTGATCCGCTGGATCCGGAGACCCCCGCCGTCCTGCTTTTCACTTCGGGTACCGAAGGGATGCCGCAGCCCGCGGTGCTGAGCCATCGCGCGTTGTTGGCCAACCTACAGGCGCTACAAGAACTACCCGAACCGGGGAGAATGCAGCCAGGTGATGTCACGCTGGCGGTCTTGCCGCTTTTCCATGTTTACTCACTAACCACGGTTCTCAGTCTCGGTCTCACGGCCGGGGCGACAGTAGTGCTATGCGAGCGGTTCTCAGCACCGGAATCGCTGGCCCTGATCGAGCGACATCGAGTCTCGGTGTTAGCGGCCGCTCCGCCGATGTATGTGTCCTGGAGCGCAGAACCCGATCTGCGACGGGCGCTCGCCAGCGTACGACTGTTGATGAGTGGGGCGGCCCCGCTACCAGCGGATCTCTTTGATCAGTTCGCGACCATCAATGGTCGACCTATTTGGGAGGGCTATGGCTTGACCGAGTGCTCCCCAGTCGTGTCAACGTCGCTAGTCGCGGGGACACCGGTCCCGGGTTCGGTGGGCAAAGCATTGCCCAATGTGGAAGTGCAGATCGTTACCGAAGGAAATACGCCCGGCGATATCGGTGAAGAGCCGGGGCAACCCGGTCAGATTTGGGTACGCGGGCCATCGTTGTTTAGTGGCTATTGGCCAGACGGTACCGGCGGGCCCAATGATGACGGCTGGTTCGCAACCGGCGATATCGGCTACCTCAACGATGACGGCTACCTCTTCGTGCTGGATCGGCGTACTGATCTGATCTTGGTGAGCGGGTTCAATGTCTATCCGCGTGAAGTCGAGCGGGTGTTGTCGGAGATGCCGGGACTAGCGGATTGTGCCGTTATCGGAGTGGATCACCCGCTCACGGGTCAGGCGGTGAAGGCACTGCTCGTGATCGAACCGGGTGAGTCGGTTCCCACTGAGGCAGTCCTCACCTGGTGTGAACAACGTCTTGCTCGCTACAAGTGCCCAACGATCGTGGAAGTCGTTGCGGAATTGCCTCGACTGACTGGCGGCAAGTTAGCTAGAAACCAACTCGCGTGACGGCACGAGTTGTCCTCGTCGGAAAACCCGGCTGCCATCTGTGCGATGTGGCGCGGGAGGTCGTGGAACTGGTGTGTGCCGAAGCTGATTTGGACTTCACCGAGATCAATATTTGGGATGACCCCGGTAGCGCAGACCGCTACGCCGACCGAGTTCCCGTCGTCCTGGTCAACGACGAGGAAATTGCCTGGTTTCGTGTCGACCCGCAGCAACTGCGGGCTGCGATTACTGCGGGCTGATCGCTACCGGGAAGCTGCTTGCCGGTAGCGGGAGATACCCAACGGGATGAAGATCACCAATACAACAATGCAGGCGAGGACCGAGTAGAGAATCGGTTGCTGCATAGGGAAGGAATCACCGGGGTTGTAGCCCTCAGGAAGATTCCCGAATAACTCACGCAGCGAGAGGGCAACCGCTGAGACAGGATTCCACTCAGCGATTGGTTGCAGCCATGACGGCATGGACTCCACCGGAACGAAAACGTTGGAAACGAACGTCAGCGGGAAGAGCCAAATCAGCCCGGCGGTTTGAGCCACCTCGGGGCTCTTCACACTCATGCCGATCACGGTCCCGATCCACAGGAACGAGTAGGCAAACAGCGCAAGTAGGAGGAAGGCCGCCGCGATCTCCCAGACGCTGGAGTGGGTCCGCCACCCGACCAGGAGACCGGTGATGGCCATCGCAAAGACGGTGATAGCTCCCAGCGCCAAATCTGAAGTGGTACGACCAGCCAGCACTGCACCCCGCCACATCGGCAGTGACCGGAAGCGATCGATGATCCCAGTCTGCAGGTCGGTGGCCATCGCCACCGTGGTTGTTGCGCAAGAGAAGGCAATGGTTTGGGCGAAGATGCCGCCCATAAGGAACTCCACATAGGAGCCGCCGGGGACCTCGATGGCGCCACCGAAAACGAAGCGGAATAACAAGACGAACATCACACTCTGCGCAATCCCGAAGATGATGCTGTCGGGAGTTCGCGCTAACCGAGTCAGGTTGCGGCGGGTAATCGCCGCCGTATCGCCAAAGGCAGTACGCGTCTCGGAGCGACGCCGTTCCGCCGTCGTTGTTGCGCTCACTGTTGCTCCTCATCGCTAGCGACAGACTGGCCAGTGAGGCTCAGAAAGACGTCATCCAGGCTCGGTCGGGACAACCCGATATCGACTATGTCGGCATTGCCATCTAGTCGACGTACTGCCTCAGCAAGGACTGCTGCACCACCGTCGACGCGTAGGGAGATCTTGCGGGCGCCGACATCGACCTGCGGCGGTTCGGGTCCCAAGCCGGTGAGTGCCTCAGCGGCAGTTGCTACTTGTGGTGTTTCTGCGACCGAAACTTCAAGCCGTTCACCGCCGACTTGTGATTTCAGTTCGTCAGACGTGCCCTCGGCAATGACTGTGCCGTGGTCAACAACAGCGATCCGATCAGCCAATCGGTCGGCTTCTTCCAAATACTGCGTGGTCAATAGCAGTGTGGTGCCATCACGAACCAGGTCCGAAATCACATCCCACAGACCCAATCGACTCCGGGGATCCAGGCCCGTTGTCGGTTCATCCAAAAAGAGCACTGGCGGATTTGCGACTAGGGCTCCGGCGAGATCGAGTCGCCGCCGCATACCACCCGAGTAGGTCTTTGCTGGCCGATCAGCGGCGTCAGCAAGATCGAAGCGATGCAGGAGTTCGTCGGCACGCTCCGCTGATCGTTTGCTCCCGAGGTGGTAGAGCCGGCCGACCATGGTTAAGTTTTCGCGGCCAGTGAGATACTCGTCCACTGCGGCGTACTGGCCGGACAGGCCGATCCGTCGCCGAACCGCCACCGGGTCAGCCACCACGTCACAGCCCGCGACTTTGGCGCTGCCGCTATCAGGCTTGAGCAGCGTGGTGAGCACGCGAACAGTAGTGGTCTTTCCGGCACCGTTGGGGCCGAGCAGCCCTAGGACCGTTCCCTCTGGAACCGCAAGAGTGACTCCATCGAGAGCCCGAACTTCGCCACTTCGAGACCGGAAGACCTTAACCAGCCCTTCGGCTTCGATTGCTGCCATAGCCTCAGTGTGCCGATGCTTGTCGAGATTCGCTAGCCGGAGTATTCCGCTACTGACAGAATTTTCACATCCATCGATTTTCCGCTTGGCAAGGTGTAGCTGGTGCTGTCACCTACCCGGAGACCGTTAATGGCCTCACCGAGAGGTGAGGTGGGTGAATACACCTCGATAGAGGCGTGGGCCGCTTCCTCACGAGAGGCCAGCAGGAACGTCTCTTTCATATCAAGAGCGGTGAAAGAAACCGTGACCACCTTGCCGTGGGCCACCTCGTCCTCCTCGGCGGATGGTTTGCCGATCTTGGCGCCGGCTAGTAGCTGCTGGATCTGCTTGATGCGCGCTTCATTCTTGCCTTGATCATCCTTGGCAGCGTGGTAGCCGCTATTTTCCTTCAGATCGCCTTCTTCACGAGCAAGTTCAATCAGTCGAACAATCTCTGCTCTCATTGGCCCTTCGCGCTCAGCAAGTTCCGCTTCCAGCGCGTCGTAGGCCTCTTGGGTGAGCCATGCCTCAGACATCGATTTCTGCCTCCGTCAGAGTCGGTAATCCCGGAAGACTACCGCGTAGCGGACTGGGGCGTGGTGGCTCGGGCGAATCGAACATCTGTCAAGATGTCGGGATGGGTCGTTGGGGAAGTAGTCGGCGAGGCATCAGCCTCGGCCCAAAGGTAGCGTTGGCGTCTGCTCTGCTGCTGGGAACTCTCGTGGCTCCGGTCAGCGCCGCAGCCGGGGCCGTTGAGCCAGCCGAAGGCGTGCTGAACGAAGCGGTGGAAACCGTTAGAGCGAATCAACGATTTCCGGTGGGTGCCACCGCCTTCATCGACGTTTCTGTTGCCACCTTGTGGCGAGAGCCCAGAATTCACCGGCAGCGAGATCGTGCATCGCTAGGCAATCCTGTTCGCTTGGGTCGCTGGAACAAACGACTCCGTACGGCGGATCACCGCAGGTGGCTGACCGGACAAGTGCAGACTCAGGCGCTGTACGGACAACAGGTTTTGGTTCGAGCGGTAAAAAAGTCCTGGGTGAGAGTGGCAGTGCTCGATCAGCCGGAACCGCAGGATAAGGCGGGCTACCCGGGCTGGCTACCTGCCAGGCAGCTGGTCCCGGACACTGGACAGCTACCGGAGATAGCGGACAGTACCGAGCATCTGGTGGTGACTGCGCAACGCGTTCAGCTGCGTACCCCGACGGGTCGAGTGGCAGTGTCCTACGGCACCCGGTTGTTACCGCACACAGCCGAAGAACCATCATCCGGCAGGATCGCCGTCCACACGACACGTGGCATAGGTAGTGTCACCGAGTCGGCGGTCGCAGGGCCGAAGATCCCCAGCGTCGCCAGCATCCTGGCCGACGGTAAAAAGTTTATCGGCCTGCGATACCTCTGGGGCGGGCTGTCAGATTGGGGTATGGACTGTTCCGGGCTGATCTGGAATGTGTTTAGAACCCACGGAATGACCATCCCACGAGATGCTGACCCGCAGTATCGGTCGGGAAAGCAAGTGAAACTCAAGCGAATCAAACCGGGCGACATGCTGTTCTGGGGAACTGAAAAGCATGTGCATCATGTTGCGCTGTACGTCGGTGGGGACAAGATGCTGGAGGCGCCAGACGCATCTGGGCGAGTTCGGATCGTGCCGATTCGGTGGCGAGAGTTGATTGGTGCCCGCCGCTACCTGGACTAGTCGATTAGGGAATCGCTACTCCTGGTGGGAAATCCGGTGGCGGGACCTGAAGTTCGTCATCACCAGCAGCACAGCCAAGCACCGTCACCGACCCAGCGCGGATCACCGTCGGGATCTTGACGGTTGTCGTAGTGGGTAGGTCGGAAATCCTCACTTCGCGGTAGCCCACATCGACCGAGTAGTTGTCGGTTGCCTTAATGACGCAAACTGCGCCGGCGGGAGTATTGCCCCGTACCTCGAGGTCTACCGCCACCTCGCGCTCATCAGCGCGCCAGGCGACGAGATTTCCCTCTACCTCAGTACTCGCCAGGCCGATCGCAGCCCAGGTGATCAAGGCGACGTAGCCCAGCACCAGCAGCCCGGCCAGCCAGCGGGTTCGGCTGGCTCGCGCGGTTTCGCCGTAGCGAGCCGCAAGCTCCTGCTGAGTCGTCATATGGCAGCGGCCCTCCGTGCAGATGCGATGCTTCCTGAGACACTAGTGTGCGAGATGATCTCTGGGAGGAACAGTGCTGGTCCCATCTGCTGCCGTCGATGCAGTCTACGCTGAAACGCCGGTGCCCCAGCCGACGGCGCCAGCCAAAGAAGTCGATCCAGCTGACCTGTCACCTGGGCTGGTCGGTTTTCTGCTGTTCGCTGGGCTTGCGATTGCCGTAGTGCTGCTCGTGCTTTCCATGAACCGCCATCTGAAAAAGATTGACTTCGACGAGGACACTCCGGGGGCCGACAATCCGAACTCGCCGCGCCCGGGCGACGATCCCTCCGCCGGCTAATGTTGCGAGTTCTGGCCACGCCGCGCTGGATTGGCTTCACCTTGTTGGCGGTGGTAGCGATTGTGCTCTGTTCGGTGGCGGCCCGGTGGCAGTACCAACGGGCGCAGGACGAATTGGCCGTTGAACGCGCCGCCGCTGCGGCGCTGGCCAGCTACCAGCAAGTGGTGACTACCGAAGCGCTGTCAGTTGACGAACTCGGCCGGGAAGTGGATCTCGTTGGGGTCGGGGTAGCCAACTCTCGGAGCCTGGTTCGGACTCGCGCCAATGAAGCCGGTGCCACCGGTTTTCTCGTCGTCGACGGTGTGGCACTTCCCGATGGCCGGGTAGTGCCACTGCTACAAGGCTGGGTGCCTGATCCGGAGTCGGCACCGCGGCCAGTCCGGCCGGGTGAGCCGGTGCAGGCGATAGGTCGGGTCCAACCCGATGAGAACTTCTACCGCGATGCACCGATTCCGTCGAAGGAACCGTTGGTGACGATTACCGCCGCTGGGCTCGTCGAGCAATGGGGCGAGAACACCAACTTGGCTCCCGGTTACGTGACGGCGACGTCGGAAACGACCGGTTTCGAGCGGTCACGACCAGTGTTTGGTAGCGATCCGAATGTTCCGTTCCCGTTGCAGAACACCTTGTACAGCCTGCAATGGCTAGTTTTCGTCGCGCTGGTGATCTACGTCTGGGTGCGTGGTCTGCGAGCGGCGATAGCTCGGGCCGAGGTCGCCGATGACCCAGTGGCCACAACCAACTCGACGAATGAGTAGTGGCGCTACCTGAGCGCGCGTTGCCGGTTCGGCATCGGCAGTTACGCTAGATGGGTGACGGCAGAACAACCCGCAGCGATCCCCACGAATGTGCGAGTGATCGGATTGTCCGGAGCGCTGCTGCGCTTCCAGGTGATGGCGTTCATCACTGGAGTCCTGCTCGCGGTGATGACGGTGATCGGTTTGCCGTATAAGTACCTGCTGGACGGTACCGCTGCTTGGTATTCGCTGGGCTGGATGGCCCATGGCTGGCTGTATATCGCCTACGTGATTGTCTCGTTGGACTTGGTGTTCCGGATGAAGTGGCACCTCGGTCGGGCGCTGCTGATTATCCTCGCTGGCACCATTCCCTTCATGAGTTTCGTGGCCGAACGATGGGTTACTCGTCGGGTCCGGCCGATCTTGGCCGCGACGTAGCCCTCTACGCGAAGTTCCCAGCACGAGTTGGCCGTGCCCGAAACCGGCAACACCCGCCTGGTTCTACCTCCTAGGGCTCATCTCAGTTAGCCTGAGATCAGTCGTTCCTGCGCAACTGCACCGGACGGCGCTGACTTGTTTTCAGTTGAGAGGAGCCCGGATGGGGCTGCGAAACGCGGTGTATGGCCTGTATGCCAACCGCGTGCTCAGCAGGCTGCCAGAGGCACAGCTGCCGCGGCATGTCGGCGTCATCCTGGACGGCAACCGCCGCTGGGCGACCTATCACGGTTCGTCCTCAGACGATGGCCATCGAGCTGGGGCAGCCCGGATCGCGGAATTCATCGGTTGGTGTGAAGAGGTCGGTGTTGAGGTAGTCACGTTGTGGCTGCTATCCACGGACAATCTGCAACGGCCAGAGCCCGAACTGGAGTCGCTACTGCAGATCATCGAGGACACGGTTGATGACTTGGCAGAGATGGGTCGTTGGCACATCCACCCAGTGGGTGCGCTAGATCTGTTGCCAGCCTCCTTCGGTGCCTCGCTGAAGGCAGCTGAGGAGCGCACCCACGAGGTCGACGGTCTGACGGTCAATATTGCGGTGGGCTACGGTGGTCGGCGGGAACTCGTCGACGCTGTCCGCAGCCTGTTGCAAGAGCACCATGAGCGGGGTACCAGCCTCGACGACCTGGCCCAAGTGGTCGACGTCGAACACATCGCAGATCACCTCTACACTCGCGGGCAGCCGGATCCCGATCTGGTCATCCGGACCTCTGGTGAGCAACGGCTGTCTGGGTTCCTGCTTTGGCAAAGTGCGCACTCGGAGTTCTACTTCTGTGAAGCGCTGTGGCCAGACTTCCGCCGAGTGGACTTTCTGCGAGCCTTGCGTGCCTATTCGCAACGGCAGCGCCGCTTCGGCGGATAAGTCGTCTTTCTCAACTCAGATCACCCCGGCGTGGTGCCGTTGCACCTGAGGTCGCTCGGCGTAGTTTCGAAGTAGCGATCTGTTGTGGAGGCCTGATGGCTGAGTCGGATTCTGTAAGTCGTGAGCGCCGGACGTACGTCCTAGACACTTCGGTGCTGCTGAGTGATCCGCGGGCGATTGCCAGATTCGCTGAACACGATGTGGTGCTCCCGCTGGTCGTCGTCACTGAGTTAGAGGCTAAGCGCACTCATTCCGAACTGGGTTACTTCGCGCGACAGGCGCTGCGCCTGCTCGATGACCTGCGAGTGGAGCACGGTCGGCTGGATGAAGCAGTGCCGGTAGGGGATGACGGCGGTTCGTTACGTGTCGAGTTGAACCACGCGGACAGTTCAGTGCTGCCGCAGGGCTTTCGCCTGAACGACAATGACACCCGGATCCTGTCGGTGGCTAGCAGTTTGCAACAAGAAGGCGCCGACGTGGTGTTGGTGTCTAAGGATCTGCCCATGCGGGTCAAAGCGGCAGTCATCGGGATACCGGCTGAGGAATACCGTGCTGAACTCGTGGTTACCTCCGGTTGGTCAGGGGTCGAAGAGATGTCGGTGGATGCCGGCCAGATCGATGAGTTGTACGAAACCGGTTCTATCCCGGTGCCACCGGACGCGGAGCTGTTGATCAACTCTGGCGTCGTGCTGTCAGCTACGAGTTCGTCTGCGCTGGGTCGGGTGACTGCCGACAAAAGAATCCGTTTGGTGCGTGGGGACCAGGAGGCGTTCGGGCTACATGGCCGCAGCGCTGAACAGCGGTTGGCCTTGGATGCCTTACTCGATCCCGAGATCGGCATTGTCTCGCTGGGTGGGCGGGCCGGTACCGGCAAGAGCGCACTCGCACTCGCGGCCGGTTTGGAGTCCGTTCTGGAGCGAGGGCAGCATCGCAAAGTCATGGTGTTCCGTCCGCTCTACGCGGTCGGCGGTCAGGAGCTCGGCTATTTGCCGGGGGCGGAGCAGGAAAAGATGTCGCCGTGGGGGCAGGCGGTGTTCGACACGCTGTCGGCTATCACTACCCAGTCGGTGATCGAGGAAGTGCAGCGCCGGGACATGTTGGAAGTACTGCCGCTGACTCACATACGCGGTCGCTCGTTGCACGATGCCTTCGTCATCGTGGATGAAGCGCAGTCACTGGAACGCAATGTGCTGCTGACTGTGCTGTCCCGGATCGGTAAGGACGCTCAAGTGGTGTTGACGCACGACGTCGGCCAGCGGGACAACCTGCGGGTGGGTCGCTACGACGGTGTGGTCGCGATTATTGAGCAGCTGAAGGGCCATCCGCTGTTTGCGCACGTGACCCTGCATCGCTCCGAGCGCTCTGCCATTGCGGCACTGGTGACCGACGTCCTGTCTGACGCTCGCTGACCGCTGCTGGCTCGGATCACGGGCACCTCGGCGCGCTACTCCGCTGGCGGACCCACGGGGATGCGGTTGGCAACCGGGCGCATTCGATCGGCGAAGAAGTCGTTGCCTTTGTCGTCGACGATCACGAAGGCCGGGAAGTCGCGCACCTCAATGCGCCAGACCGCTTCCATACCCAGTTCGGGGAAGTCGATGACTTCGACCTTGGTGATGTTGTCTTGAGCTAATCGGGCAGCAGGACCGCCAATCGAACCCAAGTAAAACCCGCCGTGTTCCTTGCAGGCATCGGTCACCTGCCGGGATCGATTGCCTTTGGCGAGCATGACGAACGATCCACCGGCCTGCTGGAACTGATCCACATAGGAGTCCATCCGGCCCGCTGTGGTCGGGCCGAACGAGCCGGAGGCGTAGCCCTCAGGAGTTTTGGCGGGCCCGGCGTAGTAGACGGCGTGGTCGCGCAGGTAGCGCGGCATCTCGCCGCCCTCGTCAAGAATCTCTTTGATCTTCGCGTGGGCGATATCGCGCGCCACCACGATCGGCCCGGTCAGGCTGACGTGGGTTGCCACGGGCAGTTTCGATAGTTCCGCGCGGATCTGCTCCATCGGCTGGTTCAAATCGATCGGAACTATGATGTCTTCCTCAGCCGGCTCCTGTTCTGGGAGGAACTGAGCGGGGTTGGTTTCCAACTGCTCGAGGAAGATGCCCTCGGCGGTGATTTTGGCCTTGGCCTGCCGGTCGGCGGAGCAGGACACCGCCACCGCGATCGGCACTGAAGCACCATGGCGGGGCATCCGAATGACTCGGACGTCGTGGCAGAAGTACTTGCCACCGAACTGAGCGCCGATGTCGAAGTCGCGGGTCAACTGTAAGATCTCGCCCTCCAATTCCGTGTCGCGGAAGGCGTGACCGGCCATTGACCCGGAGGTGGGCAGCGAATCCAGGTAGCGGGTGCTCGCGTACTTGGCCACCCGCAGGCTGTCTTCGGCGCTCGTGCCGCCAATCACTACCGCCAGGTGATACGGCGGGCAGGCGGCGGTGCCAAGTTCACGCAGCCGCTCGTCCAGAAATGTCATCAGTGATTTTGGGTTGAGTACGGCCTTGGTCTGTTGATAGAGGAAGGACTTATTGGCCGAGCCGCCACCCTTGGCCAGGATCAAGAACTTGTAAGCCAGTTCGTCCTGTGGCGCGGTGCTGGCGTAGAGATCGATCTGGGCTGGGAGGTTGGTACCGGTGTTGCGCTCATCCCACGAGGTCAGCGGTGCCATTTGCGAGTAGCGCAAATTCAGTTGCTGGTAGGCGTCGTACACACCGCGAGACAGCGGTAGTTCGTCCGGACCCTCGGTGATGACCCGTTGACCACGCTTACCCATGATGATCGCGGTACCGGTGTCCTGACACATCGGCAAGACCCCGCCAGCAGCGATGTTGGCGTTCTTCAGCAGGTCCAGGGCGACGAAGCGATCGTTGGGGCTGGCATCTGGATCATCGAGAATGTTGCTCAGTTGCTGCAGGTGGCCGGGACGCAGTAGGTGCTGGACGTCAGCGATGGCTTGGAAGGCTACGAGTCGCAACGCTTCTGGTGACACCCGCAGGAACGGTTGGCCGCCGAGATCGAGTTGTTCGACACCGTCGGTGGAGAGCAACCGGTACTCGGTCTCGTCCGGACCGAGCGGCAGCATGGGTGAGTATACGAATTCAGCCATGCGCCCAGCCTACGGCGTACCGAATCAGTCGGTTGCTGCCGTGCCCAGCAAGATCTCAGCAAGAGGGTCAAGGTGTCACCATGCGAGATTGGCTGATCGCCCCAGGCGGCAGGTAGCGGCAGCACACTTTAGGCTGGAGAGCATGTCGGAACCCGCAGTGGCCGAAGCGCCAGCCCCCAGCGACAAGCACAGTCCGCTGCGGAAAACCGTCGGTGACATCATCCGATCCATGGGAGTTGTCGCGGCGATCATTGCGGTAGTCCTGCTCATCACTTGGCGCCCGGGGCCGGATCCGGTTCGAGAAGTTGCTGCTGCTCCCGTCGCACAACAGGTAGCTGCGGCAGTGGACTTCATCTTGCTTTACCCAGAACTGCCCGAGGGTTGGCGTGCGACGACTGCTCGATTCGAGCCTAGTGAGCAATCTGGTGACGATCCGGTGTGGTTCAACGGTTGGGTGTCACCGCAAGAGGAGTTCGTTGCGGTTGTGCAATCAGAAGCAGAAAACGACAGATTCATTGCTGAGCAGACCGTCGGTGGCACCGAAGCGAGTGAGTTGCCTTCGGGCCTGAATCCCGCAGTTAACGGCTGGCAGCCCTACGTCAGTTCCGACGGCACTCAACGTTCATTCGTACTGCAGGAAGATGATGTGACCACGATCGTGACAGGGACTCTTGAATGGTCGGAACTCGCCGACTTTGCCGCCACCTTGCAGCCGGTGGAAACTCCAGGTGCCAAATCCAGCACCAAATAGCTGAGCCGCTGTTGGCAAGCCTTAGTCAGTACGGCGGCTGATCGTTTGCCGCTGATTCCGAGTCTGGCGAATCGGTTGGATCGTCGGTTGTTGCTGTGGCCTTGTCCAGCCGGGCTTGTGCTTGATCCAGCCAACTGTTGCAGCGCCGCGCAAGTTCCTCGCCCTTCTCCCACAGTTGCATGGACTGTTCCAGGGTCGGGCTGCCTTCCTCCAGGCGCTGAACAATGACTGCTAGCCCGTCACGAGCTTGTTCGTAACTGAGTTCGGCGACATCTGTAGCCAGCAGGGTGGCTACGGCCTCGTCGGTTTCCATTAGTTCTCCTCATCGGCTTGGTCGAAGGTTTCGGATACAACAACGGGGAAAGTCCCAGTGCGTACCCGTACGGTCAGGGGCTCGGCAACGGCCACGTCAGCCGCATCTAGAACCAAACTGTCATCCAGGCGGCGCACAACCGCGTAGCCACGGTCCAAGGTTCCCTGTGGCGACAGCGCGGTCAGTCGAGCCTGCTGGCTGGTGACGTGTTGGCGGCGATCTCGTAGAGCCGAAATCTGGCACCGTTGCAGCTGCCCACGCAGCTGCGTGATCTCGGTACGACGCGGTTGGATCAACTGCTCCGGTCGCGCCAGCCCGGGTCGCTGCTGCAGTGCCGTCAGTCTGGTGCGTTCGTCGGTCAGTTGCGCCATAACCGCGAGGTTGTTGCGGCTGCGAAGGTTGCGGATCTCCTGGCGCCGCTGTGCCAAGAGTCGTGACGGACTGTTCAGTTCCAGGCGAGTCGCCAGCGCCTGCAGTTCGCTGCTAGTGGAGTCCAAGAGCGTGGCTAGCCTTCGGCGCAGCCGCTGGCGGGTTGCGTTGAGGCTCTCGATTTCCGCTGTTGCGTCCGGGACGATGAGCTTTCCTGCAGCAGTCGGTGTCGAGGCGCGCACGTCGGCGACGTGATCGAGGATGGGGTTGTCCTCTTCGTGACCGATCGCTGACACCACCGGCGTGGCGCTCCTAGCAGCCGCGCGGACAAGCGCCTCGTTGCTGAATCCCAACAGGTCTTCGAAGGAGCCGCCGCCGCGAGCAATCACAATGACATCCACGTCGGGCTGAGCGTCTAGTTCTGCAAGCGCGGCGACCACCTCCGGTACACAGTTAGGCCCCTGTACTGCGACCTCACGAATCTCGAAAGCAACCGCGGGCCACCGGTCGCGGGCGTTAACAATCACATCGTCATGGGCAGCGGCCCGCCGTCCGCAGATCAGCCCGACACGTTGCGGTAGGAACGGCAGTGACCGCTTTCGTTCGGCGGCAAAGAGGCCCTCTGCGGCCAGCGTCTTCTTCAACGCTTCCAGTTGGCGCAGCAAGGCGCCCTCACCCACCGGTTGCAACTGGCGTGCGCGCCACTGCAGCTGCCCGTTACCACTCCAGTACTCCAGCTTTGCCTGCACAATGACTCGCTGTCCGGTGTCGACCTGGCTATCCGTGAGGCGCTCAAGCCCGACAACCACCGGGATAGACACTTGCGCGGTGGTGTCACGCAAAGTCAGAAAGGCCATCTTTTGGCGGCGACGTAATTCGGCAACCTGGCCTTCGATCCACAGTTCGCCGAGCCGTCCCAGGTAGTCGGTCAGCATCCGGGCGGCCTGCCGCACCTGCACCGGATTGTCCGCCGAACTCGATACCGCCATGGCCAGCATGCTAGCCCGGACTATCGGCTTTGTGGCTCGGCGGCGGTTGTGGCGCGGCGGTCGGCAGCAACGGGCCGTAGCATGGTCCTATGGCTGAACTTGAAAATCGTCGTGTCCTGCTTGCGTCTCCTCGGGGCTACTGCGCCGGTGTTGAGCGTGCGGTGGATAGCGTCGAAGAGGCTTTGGCGAAGCACGGTGCTCCGATCTACGTGCGCAAACAGATCGTTCACAATCGGCATGTAGTGGAGAATCTTGAAGGGAAAGGCGCAATTTTCGTCGAGGAGAACGAGGAAGTGCCCGAAGGTTCGATCGTGGTGTTTTCCGCTCACGGTGTGGCGCCAGAGGTCTACCAGCAGGCCAAGGAGCGAAACTTGTTCGCCATCGATGCCACCTGTCCCCTGGTTACCAAGGTTCACAACGAGGCCAAGCGCTACGCCCGCGAGGACTACCAGATTCTGCTGATTGGTCACGAGGGACATGAGGAAGTAGTAGGTACGGCCGGAGAAGCGCCGGAGCACATCACCATCGTTGACAACCCAGAACATGCCCGCACCGTTGAGATTGGCGAAGGAAAGGTAGCGTGGCTGTCGCAGACCACCTTGTCGGTGGACGAGACGATGGCCACGGTAGACGTTCTGCGAGAGCGGTTTCCGGAACTGATGGATCCACCGAGCGACGACATCTGTTATGCCACTCAGAATCGGCAGCAGGCCGTCAAGGAGATTGCACCGCAATGCGATCTGATGATCGTGGTGGGCTCCTTGAATTCCTCTAATAGCGTGCGACTTGCGGAGGTCGCCGAGCAGGCCGGCGCAGACCGTGCTGTTCGGGTGGATAACGCTGGCGAGCTTGATGAGAATGTGTTGGATGGGGCGGCGACTGTCGGGTTGACCAGCGGTGCCTCGGTGCCGGAGGTTCTCGTTCGTGAGGTCCTGCAGTGGCTAGCAGAGCGGGGATACGGCGACGTGGAAACGGTCGAAACTACGACTGAAACTCTTACTTTCACTCTGCCCAAGGAACTGCGCAAGAGCCGGTCTTAATCGCTGAGCAGTAGTCAGCCAAACCGTTGGTCTCGTGGAATGGCTGGCGGTGGAGGTGGAGTCCACGGTCAGGTCAGTGCTCGCTGAGTGCCGGCGCTCCGGGTAGCGCCCGCGACGGGACTGATCTAGGTGGACTTCGTCAATTTGCGTCGCAACAACAGCAGCACTGCGGCAAGGGCCACGCTCAAGACCTGGGCAGGCGCGAGGGTGGTGAGTCCGGCGGCAATCATGGCGATCTCTCGGGCCAATGTGGGGGCGGCGCCGAGAAGGGTCACTTGGCCCAGCAGTGCCACCACGGTGGCAGCAGCAAGCGGCGGCAGCCACACAACGGCCCATCCCAGTTTGGGTGGTGACAGCAGGGCCGCAATCACCGATCCGACAACGAGCCCCCAGCCAGCTTGGCTGGGAATCGAGGTAGTACCGGTAGTGAGGAAGCCGATGCCGCACCCGACTGCGCAGCAGACAACAATCACCAGGAATGCACCACGCGCCGTCACGCCACCGCCAGATGCCGGTCGTCTGTCTGGCCTATCGGACAGCGGCTCGCCCATTTGTTTTGGTTCCGCCGCAGCCTCCACCTCAGCCGTAGCGTTCTCGTTGTCGATCGCATCCGGTTGTGCCTGGGTAGCAGTGGTGCTGTCAGTGAGGTCGATCGTCGCGGGTGTTGGTTCCTGGTCAACCTGCGGTGGGACCGACTTAAGTTCCGGCAGATGATCCGCAGACTCCCACCACGGCGCCTCACCCTCAGGGGCGCGCTCACGAGCTGGTGGGAACATTCCCTAACAATAAATGCTGTACCTGCCATAACTCGGTAACGGGGCTGGCTAGTCCGTGTGCCTGGCTGGTCTGCTGGGTGGTTTACCGAAGCTGACCGCCGGTCGTTACGCGGACTGTTGATTGGGTTCTACTTCCGGACGCTCCCCATCCTCGCTCGCTGCACCGGTCGGAATCTCTGGGCCGATCGCGACGGCATCCGCCGGGGATGGCCACCTTTCGGCATCAAGCGAGCGAATTTCGGTTGCGGTCCGTTCCGGAACTGGAATGGGGGTATCCGAAATTGCGAGCTCTGCCATGCGTCGACCTGCTGGCAGCAGTCTCGCTTCCACCGAACCAACCAGTTGGTTGTACCGATCAGACGTCGTATGTATCGATTTGCCCAGCAAACTCAGCAGGTCCACCAGTTTGAGAACCCGCTGATATAAGTCGGTGCCCGCCTGTTGGATCTCACGCGCCTGCGCAGCGGCCTCGAGTTGCCGCCAACTGTGATCGATAGTCAACAACATGGCGAGCAAAGTATTCGGCGTGGCAATCAAGACTCGCTTGTCGATGCCCTTTTGCAGCAATTCCGGTTGAGCGCCCAATGCTGCCGCCAGTAAACCTTCTGCGGGTAGAAACATGACGACGAACTCCGGGGAGTCGTACTGACGCCAGTACTCTTTGCTGCCCAGTTTCTGGAGATGATCAGCCACAGCTGCTGCGTGACGATCCAGGGCAGCAGCGTCGTTCGGATCTTCGGCGCTCAAGAAGGCGTCCAGCGGGACTTTGGCATCCACGACCGCGTGTCGACCGCCAGCCAACTGCACCAGCAAATCGGGGCGCTGTATCTGATCGTCAGCCCTAGTGGTGTGCTGTTCCTCAAAGTGGACGTGCCGCAACATACCCGCTGCCTCGACCAGTCGACGTAACTGCATCTCTCCCCAACTGCCGCGGTTCTCGGAGCGGGATAGGGCGCTATTGAGTCGTCGAGCTTCTTCGCGGACGTTTTGCGATGCTTGGCCAAAATCCTCAGACATCTTGCTGAGTTTCGTCAGGATTTCGGTCTCCTTGGTCACTCGGCTCTTGTCCGATTCATGCACCCGCTCCGTCAGCAGTTTGAGCGCGGTCTGGACGGGATTCAGAAGCTCATCCCATTGCCGGCGTTCCTCCCGCTGCTGCGCGAGTTGGGTTTCGGCAGTGGCCAACGAGCGTTGCACTGCCGTCAACTCGCCGGTCAACTGGGCATTGCTGTGGGCGAGTTGGTCGTTTTCCCGGCCCTGCTCTGCTCGTTGGGCACGCAGATCAGCAGCTGAGCGCCGCAAGGCGACCCAGTAGCCGATAGCAGCTGCCAGCAGTATTCCGGCGATCAAAATCATGGCCATGGCGAAGTCCACGGTGATCCTCTCCCTTGTGGTCCGGCTGCCGCTATCCAGTGGTCAGCTGTATTCCAGTGGACAACTGCGTTTTGGCCGCCACCGTCCTGGTGTCAGCATGACCCAGGGGTCCGACATTTCCGCGAGACCGCGTGTCTGCGCGGGTTCAGGGAGGGAGATCTGCTGAGGTCGACAGTGTCCTGCGACCGCAGGTCAGTGCGTCGCGGTTCCCGGGGCATCGCCGGGCGAGAGCCATTACCTACAATCTGGGGGTGGCTCTTACTATTGGCATCGTCGGTCTCCCCAACGTCGGTAAGTCCACGTTGTTCAACGCACTCACGAAGAACCCCGATGGTGCGCTAGCCGCCAACTACCCTTTCGCGACTATCGAGCCGAACACCGGCGTGGTTCCGGTTCCGGATGCTCGACTACCGGTGCTCGCTGAGATGTTCACCTCTGACAAGACCATCCCGGCCACAGTGACCTTTGTGGACATTGCGGGGATCGTCGCTGGTGCCAGCGAGGGCCAGGGCTTGGGTAATCAGTTCTTAGCGCACATTCGGGAATCCGATGCCATCTGTCAGGTGCTGCGGGCGTTCGCAGATCCAGATGTGGTTCATGTGGCCGGTGAAGTATCGCCGGCTGAAGATATGGCCACGATCAACACTGAGTTGATGCTGGCGGATCTGCAAACTCTGGAAAAGGCTATTCCTCGGCTGGAGAAGGAAGCCCGCAACGACAAATCACGGGCGCCGCTGTTGGCGGCAGCCCAGCAGGCGCAACAAGTGTTGGAATCTGGGCGAACGGTCTTTGCTGCCGGTCTTGATCTGGAGTCGCTGCGGGAGTTGTTCCTATTGACCGCCAAGCCGTTCATCTACGTCATCAATGCCGACGAATCCGAACTACCCGATGACGCCTTCCGTGAGCGGATGAGGGAGTTAGTGGCGCCAGCAGAGGCGGTTTTCCTCGATGCGAAAGTCGAATCAGAACTGGTGGAGTTACCAGACGAGGAAGCGCTGGAACTGCTGGAATCCATCGGCCAACAAGAGGCCGGCATTCATGCGTTGGCCCGGGTGGGGTTCGCCACGCTGGGTCTGCAGACGTATCTGACCGCTGGCCCCAAGGAATCACGGGCCTGGACCATCAGACGCGGCGATACCGCGCCGGAAGCCGCCGGCGTTATCCATACCGATTTCCAAAAGGGCTTCATCAAGGCCGAGATCGTTTCCTATGACGAGTTGGTGGATGCTGGCTCGATGGCGGAGGCGCGATCCCGTGGTCAGGTCCGGATGGAAGGTAAGGACTACGTTATGCAGCACGGTGATGTTGTGGAGTTTCGGTTCAACACCTAAGTGGTCTGCACGGCGGCTACCGTGAGGAACTCGCTGCGCCGACAGGTCACCGTGTTGCCGAGTTAGCCATTTCCTTGACGGGTGCATGCCACAAAGTCGCCGCCGTCGACCTGCCAACGGCCTCGCCAGCGATTGATGCGAAAGTCATCGCGAGTGGCCTTCAGTCGGACAGTCAGTGAGACATTGTCGCTGCAATCAGCTTTCACCCTGATCTGCCGCTTCTTGACAACTGTGGCGCAGACATCGTTCATTTTGACACCGTTGACCCGGCAGTTGACTTTGATCTTTAGGTCTCCCGCGGCCCGAATGTCGTCGATCAAGTCCACCCATTCGCCTGGCTTGATGTCGGGTTTTGCGGGCAGCACGACGATGGGCACCTTTGGCGGCTTTGCTGGTGTGGTTTCTGTCGGGGATGGCGTGGGGGAGTTGGATGGGCTTGCTGTCGCCGTAGGAGTCGTTGGTGGCGTGGGCGTCGGTGATGTGGTCGGGGCCGGTGGACTGGGTGTCGGTGACGGGGTGGGTGCTGGCGGCAAGGTGGGAGTTACTGGCTTCGTCGGCGGGTCGGCTGGAAGACAGCCGTTTCGCCAGATCGCCTTGCCTTGCCGGTTCCAGTTAAGGCCGTCGTGCTCGCCGGCGATAGGAGGGATGATGTCGCCCCAGGAATCTCCGGCAGTCGCGCTGGGTCGCCACACTGGCCCAGCGTGTGCACCGTAGTGGTCGCCGTTGCCGTTGCCGTCGACAGCCGCTGGCCCCAGATTGAGTTGGTTGTAGGGGTCTGCGGGATCAGTGGTGCGGTGACAAATGGTGACTTTGCCTTCGGGCGCATCTCCGAGATTCTGGCTGTTCTTTCCAGCATTGGCCTGGGCAAACAGAGTCGGCATCAGCAGAACCGCGGCGATCACCGCCGCCAGGCCGACGGTAGTGACTGCCTTCGCCGACAGTTGCGAACTCGGACTCATTGGTTACCTCCGGACCAACTCGCGGGCGAACCCATTGTCCAGTCGTGCTGTCGAGCGGTCGATGTCGGCACTGAACTGTCCCCGTGATCTGGACTGAAGTCCATCCACTTGGCGGTTGGCTAACCGGAACACTTCGTCGCCCGAGCACAGTTTGCACCATACTCGGGCGACGAAGTAATCATTGTGGTTTCGGCGTTGTCTGGTGCCGTTACCGGCGATGAGCAAGCGCCCGTCCGCAACGATTTATCGGAACTGCTGCTTCTCCGGCAGTGCCACCGCTACTGCGGCTGGGTCACCGTTGCCGTGAAGGTTCGGAGTTCCGAGGAACTCAATAACGCTACCTAGCATGTTGCACCTCCTTTCTGCCGTTGCCGTCAGACTGGGTGTCACCTATAGCGGGCGGCTGAAACCTCACAAATCAAGATTTTTATATTTTTTTTCGAACCCGGGTGGTGCACCCTCCACCTCACGCTATGTCCGGAAAGATCGGTCGCTCGGCCGCGCAAGTAACGATTCGCAGGCTGGGCTCGCTGTTTGCTTGAAAACAGGGGCGGTAACCGCGATAGGCTCGCAAATACGACAGACCGTGGTGGCCGGTTGCCCTACCGGTCTGGTTCAGTTCGATCGTTGGGCTGGCAGTGACGTAAGGCGAGAGGACAGGCATGAGGATTGGTAAGAAGAAACTGGCGCTAGGAGCCACAGTGCTGGGTGGCGCGCTTCTGTTGGCAGGCTGCAGCTCCAGCGACAATGGCGACAGTGACAGTGGCTCGTCCGGAGGTTCCTTCTCGATGGCGATTGAGAAGTTTCAGGCGCTGACGCCGACCAACTGCTACGACCTGTACTGCTATCAGGTCAACCAGACGCTGTTCCTCGGCCTCATCAAGTTCGAGGCTGATAGTGCCGGCGCGATGGTTCCGGTCAAGACCGAGCTTGCCAAAGACATCAGTTCCGATGACGACGGCACCACGTGGAGCATCGAGATCAATGAGGGCTTCACCTTCACCAACGGCGACAAGGTTACCGCGCAGACCTTCGTCGATACCTGGAACTATGCCGCCAACGGTAAGAACGGTCAGCAGCTGGGCTTTGTGCTTGGCCCGGACCAGTTGGACGTCGATGGCTACAAGAAGGCCGAAAGCGGTAAATCGGAGACGATGTCGGGCCTTAAGGTCGAAAGTGACACTGTCTTCACCGTGAAGTTGGCTCGACCATTGGGCGAGTCGTTGTTCTACAACTTCGTCGGTGGCCCGCAGCTATTGCCGATGCCAAAGGCAGCTTTTGAT
This sequence comes from Actinomycetes bacterium, assembly GCA_022599915.1. Taxonomy (NCBI): domain Bacteria; kingdom Bacillati; phylum Actinomycetota; class Actinomycetes; species Actinomycetes bacterium. The sequence continues at coordinate 111,490 of JAHZLH010000026.1, read as the reverse complement.
GATCCGAAGGGCTACGAAAAAGAGCCAATCGGCAATGGGCCGTACAAGCTGGAATCCCCCTGGAACAACCAGGGGATGACCGTCGTGAAGAACGCGGACTACGCCGGTACGCCAGGTAACGCGGATTCGATCGAGTTCAAGATCTACGCAGACAACAACGCACTCTGGGCGGATCTACAAGCCAACCAGTTGGATGTCACCAACAATCTGCCGCAAAACGCACTCGCAACGGCTCCCAGCGTGCTGGGCAACCGGTTCATCAATGAGACTGGTGCGTTGGAGTTTTCGTACTACGGCTATCCGACCAGTGATCCGACCTTCAAGAAGAAGGACGTGCGCATTGGGCTAGCGAAGTCGATCAACTGGGACGAGATCAACGAGAAGATCTACTACGGCACCCGCACCACCGCCAACAGTTTCGCGCCGAGCACCATCCCCGGTGGCGGCACCGATATTTGCGGCGACAGTTGTGTTTTTGACGCGGCCAAAGCCAAGGAGCTGATCGACCGAGCTGGTGGTGTACCCGGGAATGAAGTAAAAATTCCACAGCTCGGCAATGAGACTGGTGACGTGCAGAAAGCCATCTGTAACCAGATCCAGACCAATACTGGCGTGAAGTGCACCCCGGAGGTGTTCAAGGACTTCGGTGGCCTGCTGGATGCGGTACTGAGTGATAACCCGGTCAAGGGACTCATCTATGGCGTCGGCTGGGTGGCTGACAATCCGACGATTCAGAACATGATTGCCGCCAACTTCGCCAGCACTAGCCCCTACAACGACATTGGCTACGACAACCCGGAGTTCGACCGGTTGCTGAAGGAAGGCAACGAGGCCAAGGAAACTTCCACACAGATTGAGAAGTGGCAGCAGGCCGAGCAGGTGCTCTACGACGACTTCCAGGCGTGGGCCACCCAGTTCCGCAACCGGGTCGGCGGCTACTCCACCAACGTGTCGGATGTGACGATCGCACCAGACGGTGCGGTCGATCTGTCCGCTGTGCTGGTTGTCTCCTAATCACGGTTGCCTAAGTAGTGACGCCGGGCCGCTTCATTCCGGAGCAGCCCGGCGTTCGCTTTTGCAGCATCCCAACTGCAGCGATGTTCAAAGAGCCCAGCCGAGCCATACCCGCCGCTAGGATTTCAGGCAGCCGCACTATCGCGGCGCTCAGCCGGTGAGGTAAGCCATGGGCCGATACACGCTGCGGCGGCTGCTGCAGTTGATACCGGTGTTTTTCGGAGCCACCTTCATCATCTATGCCCTGATGAATGCGCTGGGTAATCCACTCAACACCTTGTCGCCGCAGCAGCGGCGCAATCCCGCCTACTTGGAATACCTGACCGAGCAGTTTAATCTCGACGATCCATTCATCGTGCAGTACTTCAAATACATCGGTGGGGTACTGACTGGGGATTTGGGTACGACATTCTCCGGCGAATCGGTCACTCAGATCGTGATCGAGCGGTTCCCAGTCACTGCCACCTTGGCGCTCACGGCCGTTGTTATCGAAATCGTGCTGGGTATTGCCATCGGGGTAGCGGCAGCACTGCGGCGCGGAAAACTATTGGATAACGCGTCGCTAGTCATCGCGCTGCTCTTCATCGCGGTGCCGGTGTTTGTGTTGGCTTTCACTTTGCAGTGGCTGTTCGGCATCAAACTGGGCTGGGTGGCTCCCACCGGAATCTCACAGGGGTGGCCGGTGAGTTATCTGCTGCCCGCATTTGTATTGGCTGCTGGCTCGCTGGCCTATGTCTTGCGTCTGACGCGACAGAGCTTGCTGGAGACCTTCAACGCCGATTTCATTCGTACTGCCCGGGCGAAGGGTCTGCCCACCCGTACGATTTTGCGTCGCTACGGCCTACGCAACTCACTGATCCCGGTGGTCACATTCCTGGGTCTAGAAGTTGGGGCACTGATGGGCGGTGCCGTCATTACTGAGGGAATTTTCAACATTCCGGGCATCGGTCAGCAACTCTTCACCTCTGTGAAACAGCAGGAGGCGGTGGTAGTCGTGGGCATTACGACCTTGCTGATCATCATCTACTTGATCGCCAATCTGTTGGTAGACATCCTGTACGCCGTACTCGATCCGAGGATCCGCTATGAGTGATCTCCAGCTAGAGGCCCAAAGCCAAGTTTCCGACGGCGGTGCCGCGATTCGCAGCAGTTCCTCGGACGCTTGGTACGAGTTGCGGCGCAGTTGGGTGTTTTGGGTCAGCGCTGGTTTGATCTTCGTGATTTCGCTGGTGGTGTTCTTCCCTTGGCTGTTCGCCAGTGAGGACGCAACCTCGTCATTAACCGGCGGTTGTCAACTGTCCGATTCGCTCACTCCCCCCAACGAGCAGTTCCGGCTGGGCTCGGATATTCAGGGTTGTGATGTCTACTCGCTCAGCATCTACAGCACGCGACCGAGCGTGGCGGTAGGGGTGATCTCCGCAGTTACCACGACGCTGCTGGGTGCCTTACTCGGTCTGCTGGCTGGCTACTTTGGCAAGGTCACTGACTCGGTGATCTCTCGAACGCTGGAAATCTTTTTGGGAGTCCCCTACGTCCTCGGCGCAATCGTATTGCTGTCAGCGGTCGATATCCCAGGGATTTGGGGAGTAGTGCTGGCATTCACATTGCTGAGTTGGCCGGTCGCCACTCGTATGGTGCGAGCCAAGACGATTGAAGCGAAAGGGCAGGATTACGTGGTCGCCGCCAGAGCGCTAGGAGCCGGCCACATGCGGATCATGTTCCGACACATCCTGCCGAACGCCATCGGCCCGACCATCGTGGTCGCAGTGATCAGTCTGGGAATCTTCATCGGTGCCGAGGCAACGCTGTCCTACTTAGGTTTGGGTATCCAGCCGCCTCAGACGTCGTGGGGGACGATGATCTCCGAAGCCCAGCAAGTGTTCTTCTCGGCTCCATGGACGTTGCTGGTGCCAGCGGGCTTCCTGACCGTCACCGTGCTCGCTTTCATCATGCTGGGTGAATCCATCAGCGACGCGCTCGACCCGAAATTGAGGAAGTGATCGGGTTGGTTAACGAATTATTGCGCGTCGAGGACTTGCGGGTCGAATTCACCACCCGCCTCGGAGTGGCTCGAGCAGTCAACGGAGTGTCGTTTTCGGTGTCCGAAGGCGAAACGGTCGCGATCCTGGGGGAATCCGGCTCTGGCAAGTCGGTGACGGCGCAGGCCATTATGGGGATTCTGGACACGCCACCGGCCCAGATCGCGGGTGGATCAGTGAAGTTGCTGGGCCAAGAGCTAGTGGGACTGCCGGAGAAGAAGTATCGGGAGCTCCGCGGCGAACAGATCGCCATGATCTTCCAAGACGCGCTGTCCGCGCTCAACCCAGTGCTACACGTCGGCGATCAAATCGCGGAGATGTTTCGCGTGCATCGTGGCGCCGGCAAGGCAGCGGCCAAAGAAGAGGCGCTGGCGGTACTGCGCCGCGTGGGAATTCCTGGAGCGGCGGATCGCTATGACAGCTATCCACATCAGTTTTCCGGCGGCATGCGTCAGCGGATCATGATCGCCATGATGATCGCGCTTAAACCTCGAGTTCTCATTGCCGACGAGCCAACAACTGCCTTGGACGTCACCGTGCAAGCGCAGATCATGGACCTGCTACAGGAGTTGCAGGAAGAGTCCGGAATGGGCCTGATCCTGATTACTCACGATCTGGGGGTTGTCGCCGATGTGGCGGATCGGATTTCGGTGATGTACGCCGGTCGCATGATGGAGGCTGGACCGGTCGACGACATTTATGGTCACACCGCGAATCCGTACACTCGAAGCCTGCTGCAATCCATCCCCACGATCGATACTGCCGGTGGGCGGCTCCCGGCGATTTCGGGCGTGCCACCGAGCCTATTGTCGCCGCCCAGTGGCTGCGCCTTCCACCCTCGTTGCCCTATGGCTGCTGAGCGATGCCGCGTCGGTGAACCGCCACCGCTCATCGACGTGGCAGCGCAGCACAGCAGTCGTTGTTGGTTCACCGAGGAGGTGATGACCGATGGTGGCAGCGAATGACGATGACGTTGTCGTCGACGTGAGGGATCTCACCAAGCACTACCCGATCTCGCGCGGGATTTTGTTCAAGAAGCAGGTGGGTGAAGTCCGGGCGGTAGACGGCGTTGACCTGCAACTTCGCCGAGGCGAAACTGTGGCGCTCGTGGGGGAATCCGGCTGCGGTAAATCGACCCTCGGCAAGTTGCTATTGGGTTTGGAACAGCCCACTGCCGGCTCGATTCGGATTCTCGGTGACGAACTGACGGACCTGAGCGCCAAGCAACTACGTAATAAGCGGCGCGACATCCAGATCGTGCTACAGGACCCGTACACCTCGCTCAACCCACGCATGAATGTTGGCAGCATCATTGGTGAGCCATTCGACATTCATCCAGAAGCCCTAGCTGGTCGCAGTAAGAGCGAAGCAGTTCGGGAACTATTGGATCGCGTTGGCTTGGATGCCGAAATGATAGGCCGCTACCCCCACCAATTCTCCGGTGGGCAGCGGCAGCGAATCGGGGTGGCGCGAGCCTTGGCCCTACAACCGCAGATCATCATCGCTGACGAGCCAGTCTCGGCCTTAGACGTATCGGTGCAGGCTCAGGTGATGAATCTACTGCTGGATCTGCAGCAGCAGTTTGGTTTGTCCTACGTGTTCGTGAGCCATGACCTGGCGGTGGTTCGGCAAATCGCTGATCGGGTGGCGGTGATGTACCTGGGGCGGATCGCGGAGACTGGTGCGGCCGCACAGGTCTATTCCGCACCGGCCCATCCCTACACGGTCGCGTTGCTCTCGGCCGCTCCGATTCCAAATCCCGAGGTGCAGGCCAGCCGAGAGCGCATCGAACTGCCTGGCGATCCACCTGATCCGATCAACCCGCCGTCTGGCTGTCGGTTTCGCACCCGCTGCTGGAAGGCGCAGGACATCTGTAGCGACCAAGAGCCGGAGTTGCGCTCAGTGGGATCAGATCATGCGGTTGCCTGCCATTTCCCAGAGCTGCCGGCCCGATAGCCCCCGCGACCCGGAGCGCCGTTAGAGGTGTTGGCGAAAGAACTCGAGCTCGCGGATAAGCAAGTTCTCCATGATCACCTCTTGCGGTGTCATATGGGTGACTCCAGACAACGGCAGTACGCTGTGCTCTTTGCCGGCCGCGAGTAGTGCAGTTGACAGCCGCAGTGTGTGGGCGGCAACGACGTTGTCGTCGGCCAGACCATGCACGAGTAGGAGGGGACGTCGAAGTTGGTCAGCCCGCTGGGTGAGATCCGAAACGGCGTATGCCACTGCATTCTGTTCTGGCTTGCCTAGGTATCGCTCGGTGTAGTGGGTGTCGTAAAGCTCCCACTGTGTCACCGGTGCACCAGCTACGGCGGCGTGGAAGATGTCCGGACGTTCCAGTACTGCTAACGCTGCCAAGTATCCGCCGAACGACCAACCGCGGATACCTACCCGAGTGGGATCAACGATGTCCGCCAGTTCGGCACATACCCGGTCGAGGGCAGTGACTTGTCCAGCTAGTGGGCCAGACGCGAGATTTCGGTAAATCGCGTACTCAGTGCTGGGAGTGCTGGGAGAACCGGGTCCATCTGCCACTACTACGCAGAACCCCTGATCCGCCAACCACTGTTCGGTGAGCAGGGTAGATCCGGCCTTGATGCTGCGGCCGCTGTGTGGGCCGCCGTACGGCGACATGATGATCGGTAGCGAGCCGGTGGCGGGCTCGGTAGGCAGGAGTACCGTAATGCGATTCCAGTCGTCATCAGCGAGGAAGCGCGGCTGGGGTCGAACAGCAGCGACCTCGGCATTCGACGACAGCGTCGCGGTAACGCCCTCCCGGGTGCTGGTGGTTTGGGTCGTTGGCTCATCAGCGAGGGCCTGGGTAATCACGACACAGCCAGCACGCGCAGTGCCGGTTGCCCAGCCATCACCCTGGCTCAGCCGGGTGCTGTTCCCCTCCCAACCCATCCGCCACAGATCGCTGCGGGCAGGATCGCCGGGGTGGGCGGTGAAGTAGATCCCGTCGGCATCCTGTCCGGTGATGCCGGTGACGTGCAATCCAGGTTCGGAGTTGATCGGACCATTGCTCGTGAGTAGTTCGATTCGTCGATTATCTGCGTCCTCGTCAACCCAACTGTGGGCGATGCCGTGTTCGGTCACCACCGGTGATCCGGCCACCAGTTCCACCCAGCGATCGTCGGATTCGGTGAGCAACAACCGGGTGTTCCCGGTAGCGATGTCGACCTCGCGAAGTTGCAACTGAGTCTGGGCGCGATTCTGCACGGCGATGATCGGCGGGCCATGTCGGTTCCACACGACTCGGGCGAGGTATTCGAAGGAGTCACGGTCCCAGTGGACCTCAGTCTCAGCGCCAGCCAGCGTGATGAGTTTTAGTCGCACTTCACAGTTCCGGCTCCCAGTCACCGGATAGCGATGCACCGCCGGCTCCCGTTCGGGGTGGGCCGGATCGCCAATAAACCACTGCGGTACCGGAGCGTTGTTGCTGTGTTGGACCAACAGCGACTCGCCGTCCGGCGCCCACCAGGCGCCGCGGTAACGCCCCATCTCCTCCGCCGCGATGAAATCAGCACTTCCCCAAGACTCGGTGGCAGATTTCGCCTCCCGCAGGAGTTGTGTTTGTTCGGTATCGATCTCGTGCAGCCACAGGTTGCCGTCAGCGGTGGCCACGGCCCGTCTCCCGGTGGGATCGAGCACCGGATTGGCGAGCCCGGATTGGGTTCCGACTTGAGCAGTGGTGCCAGCATCACGATCGTGGCAGAACAACTTTCCGGAGAGCACAAAGCAGACTCGTTGATGAGCGAGGTCCACGGAGTAGCTGGTTATCCCGGCAGTGACTTCCCGCAGCCGCTCCCGACGAGCTCGCTCAGCCGCAGGTAGTTGCTCGTTACCTCCGGCGAGCAGTTCGGTGGCGTCGACGATTTTTTCCGCAATCAAGGTGTCTGCTTGCCACTGAGCTCGCCACAGATGGTTGACGGGATCGGTCGGCCCGTCCGAACGGAGAAACAGGAACGAACGTCCGTCGGGAGCTATGGCGATAGTGCGAGGGGCGCCTAGGCGGAAGCCGCGGGTGGCCGCCCGACGACGCGGGAAGGAGTCGGTGGTCACGTATCGAACCTAATGCCGCCGGTGCGTTCTCGCTTCGTGGACATGCCGCGACAGGGTAGGAGCGGGGTAACGGCTATGGTCGAGGCATGACAAGTCGGGCGCAGCGGCGGATCTTGTTAGTGCACGCTCACCCAGATGACGAAGTCCTTACCTCTGGTGGCGTTATCGCCAAGGCCACGGCTGCTGGAGATGGCGTCACCCTGATCACTTGCACTCTGGGCGAGGAAGGGGAAATCCTGCTGCCGGAGATCGAGCACCTGGCGGCGGACCGGGACGACGCATTGGGACCATACCGACAGCAGGAACTCGTTGCCTCAATGGCCGCGCTAGGAGTGACCGACAGCCGCTTCCTGGGTGGTCCCGGTCGATTCCGTGATTCCGGAATGATGGGTGAACCCAGCAACGAGCGCCCTGAGTGTTTCTGGCGGGCTGATCTGCGGGAAGCAGCCGATGCCTTGGTGCCGGTGGTCCGCGAAGTGCAGCCCCATGTGTTGATCACCTATGACGATTTTGGCGGCTACGGCCACCCAGATCACATCCAAGCCCATCGGGTTGCCATGTATGGCGCCCAGTTGGCGGGCGTTGCCAGCTACCGGCCCGACATGGGAGCAGCCTGGCAGATTCCGCGGATTCTCTGGACGGCGCTGTCGGTTAGTGCGGTGCAACGGGGTATCGCGGCCCTGCGTGAAATGGGTGATGACTCGCCATTTGCAGCGTTGGACCCAGAAGACATCCCCTTTGCGGTGCCAGATGATTCGCTTGATATTGCGGTCGATGTCTCCAACGAACTGGCAGCCAAGGTGGCCGCCATGCGGGCGCATGCCAGTCAGATCAACCTGGACAAGGGGTTTTTCGCCCTCTCGAACAACTATGGGGTGCCAGTGTTCGGCACCGAAAGTTTCCGGATTGCCTACGGTCCGACCGGTGACGACCTCCTCACCGATGTGTTTGCTGGTCTCGACATCCCCGAAGCCGCTGGGAGGGAGTGATGACTGTGGAATCCGCTGACGCCGCAGTAGTCGACTCCGCCGAGAGCCGGCACCGCCCGATGTGGCCGTACGCCTTGCTTCTTTTCATCAGCGGCTTCATCCTCGGCCTGTTCGGCGCATTCATCTCCGCGATTACGGTGCCGGTGGTCGGGATCAATATCCCGGTGGGTCTCGTACTGGTCTTTGCCACCCTGTTTTCTTCACTTCGTCTCGTGATTCACGTGTTTGGCCTGCGCCGCGCGGGAGTCTTCCTGCTCGTCGGCTGGCTGTTGGCAACTGTGCTGATGGCGCTACCGGGGCCTGGCGATGACGTCGCGATCCCGTCCGATCCGATCGCGATGGTGTATCTGTTTGGCGGAGTAATTATCGGTACCGCGTGCGTCAATGTTCCCGCCCGACTGCGTCGCAAGCCGGCTGCCACCCCCAGTGTGGCTACCAAGCCTGACGTAGGCCAAGGCGGCAACCCTTCATGACCGCCACAGAATTAGCCTTTCGGGATGCGCTGGGCTCGCTAGCGGGGGGAATCAACGTGGTCTCGTGTCGCGTGGCGGGAGAGGATCACGCCATGACCGCGACTGCCGTGGTCTCGGTATCGCTCGAGCCGCCGTTGGTGTTGTGCTGTGTCTCCCGCACCTCACGTTTCTGGGAGGCCATTAGTGCAGTGGACAGGTGGTCGGTCTCCATCTTGGCTGCTGCGGCCACACCGCATGCGCGCTGGCTGGCCACCAGCGGTCGCCCACTGGCTGGCCAACTTGACCGCGTTCCGCATCATCGCGGAGAAAACGGTTGCGCCCTCATCGATGAGTCGCTGGCCTGGCTGGAATGCACTACCGAATCTCAGGCGCAGGCAGGTGACCACGACATCGTCATCGGTCGAGTGGATGCTGCCCGGTTGGGACCGGGTACTGAGCCGCTGGTCTACTGGCGCTCGAACTACACGTCATTAGTGTCCGAGAGCTCGAACTCCTCGGGTAGCCAGTAGCCGTAGCGGTGGTGGGTGGTGAAACCCAACCCCTCGTAGAAGTTGAGCGCAGCGGCGTTGCTTTCGTAGAACTGCAAGAACCATTTGCGGGCATCGTTGTCGATCGCCCACTCGGCGAGGGTGCTGGTCACCGCGGTCGCTACGCCGCCTCGTCTCGCATCGGGCGACACTGCCAGGGTGGTGTAGTCGCACCAATCATCCAGCCGAACGGCGTGGCCTACGCCAAGTAACTCCCCCTCGGTGTTGCGACAGTAGACAAAGGCTTGCGGTTGTTCAGTACCGAGTGCTCGTTCGTATTCCGGTCGGTTGTCCGTATTTTCGCGCGGGAGGAATTCAAGCCATTCGTCGTCGAATTCTGGTCTTACCTCGAGGTCCAAATCAGATCGGTAGGCCCCCGCCACCGCAGTCTCCCGCAGTAGTGTGGCAGGGCAGATCATCAACCGGCTGCTGTGCTGTTGTCGCCAATTGCGGTCAGTAAGATATCGCTGCAGCAGTATCGGGTCGGGAATCTGCAAAAGCGGCGCTAGGTTCCGCTCTTGGTACCAGTCGACGGTTTGCGCCAGGCGCTTGTCCAAGTCGTCGGGTAATCCGCCTACGCGGACACTGTTGGCGCGGGCAGATACTCCTTGGCTAGCGCGCAAGACCCAGGTGCCTAGGTCCATTGTCTCCATGGGCGGCCAGCCCGCCTCAGCGAGGCGCAGCATCGCCAGGGCCGACGACTCCGGCGGAATGATGCGCATCGCCACAATGTTGCGCTGCCTGACCCCGACCTCACTTCCGTTGCGGAGTCGAACCCGCAAAATCCCGGTTTTCCGGTCGCCCGTCCAGCGGAACAGCACGCCAACGACTTCAGCTTCTGGCCGCAATCCGGATCGGTAGCGGATGGAAACTCGCCGCCCGACGTCGGCCGGGCAGACGTCGAGCCGGGAACGGCCCATGGGGAATATCGGCATATTGGTCTCGTTGGGGCGGGGTTGATGCTGCGGCCCGCAAGCAGACGATACTAGACTGACGCGTGCTTTCCCCGGCCGACGAGAAGCCGGCTGAGTTGCTAGGAGGACCAGGTGACCTACGTCATCACCGAGTCATGCGTTGATCTGAAAGACAAGGCCTGTGTGGACGAATGTCCCGTGGACTGCATCTACGAGGGTGAGCGGATGCTGTACATCCACCCGGACGAGTGCGTCGACTGCGGGGCCTGCGAGCCGGTGTGCCCGGTTGAGGCCATCTACTACGAGGACGACGTCCCGGACGACCAGGCGGCCTACACCGACGCCAATGTCGAGTTCTTTAACGGAATCCCAGATTCCGACCTCGGTGGCGCTGCCAAGCATGGCCCGTTCCAAAAGGACGTTCCGCTGGTCGTCGCGCTGCCGCCGCAGGAACACGACGAGTGAGTGACCGTGGTGAGCCGCTGCTCACCTTTTTGGGCCCGTCGGGGTCCTTTACTCACGCGGCCGTCGAATCGCTCAGCCAACCGTGGAGCGGACGGGCCGAGCCACGGTCGTCTGTCGTCGACGTCATCTTCTCGGTGGAGTCGGGTGAGGCTGACGCGGGGGTCATCCCGCTGGAAACTTCCATCGAAGGGGATGTCACAAGCACCGTCGACGAACTGATCTTTCGATCTTCGTTATGTTTCCTCAACGAAGTTGTCGTGGTCCCGGTGAGTTACGTCGTGGCGGGGGCCGCCGGCAGTCGTTGGGCTGACGCGCGGCGGGTCGTCACGACCGCTACTGGGTTGGCCCAATGCCGTCGGTTCCTCGAGGGCGCCGCAGTGACCGTAGACCTCGTCGGTGATGTGGCCGAAGCTGCTGCTGCCGTGGCTGCTGCGGAATCTTCCGAAGTGGTGGCGTTGACGACACCGATCTCGGCGCATCTCAGCTCGCTGTCACTGCTGCGCACCGCGGTAGAGGACCATTCCGGGGTTGCTACTCGGATGGGGCTACTCTCGCGGCGGCTCTCGCAGCCAACCGGTCACGATGAAACCTCGATTGTGGTGACCCCGATCGGCGATCGAACCGGCGTGCTGGCCGACATCCTGCACTGTTTTTCCGATCGCGGAATCGGACTGACTGCGATCAGCTCGCGCCCGATGAAGACTCGGCTCGGTGAGTACTGTTTCCTGATGACTGCCCAAGGTCACTTGGCGGATTCCGGGCTCCGGACTGCGTTACAAGCAACTGCCGAACTGCCGGCCGAGGTCAAAGTGTTGGGTTCCTTCCCCATCTCGCAGCAGTCGGAAGCACATCGCGTGGATGAATCGGCGCCGCCGGGATCAGTTGGCGCCGAAGGGCTACCGGACTGGTTGAACTCGCTGCTTCGGCCGGAGCAATTGGGGCTATGACGGTCAGTCGCGTCGGAATAATCGGTCTCGGGCTCGTGGGATCGTCGGTGGCGCGAGGACTGCAACCTCAGGTCGAGGTCGTTGGTGTCGATCCGGATCCGGACACGATGGCGGCCGCTGAGACAGCCGGGATCAGCGTAGTTGCCGAGGTATCCCAGTTGTCGGACTGCGACGCGATCCTGCTCGCGGCCCCCACCGGGACCAACTCGCAACTGCTCCAGGATGAAATCGCCTCGGGAATCAGCCGCCCAGTCGTCGACCTCGGCTCGGTGAAACACCCGATCCAGCAGGCCTGGTTAGCCGCCGATCCGAATTTCCCCTTTGTCGGCACCCATCCGATGTCTGGTTCGGAGTCGGCAGGTTTTGCTGCCGGATCAGCAGACATGTTTGCTGATGCGGCCTGGCCGGTAGTCGTTCACGAACTCACTGATCCGGCGGCGCTGCTGACGGTGATCGAGTTGATCACCGTTCTCGGCGGCCGACCGGTGCCAGTGTCGGCTGGAAACCACGATGCGGCGGTGGCGTTGGTTTCGCACCTACCGCATCTGTTGGCGGGAGGGCTGGGCCAGGCACTGCACGGTTCACCAGCCCAGCAAGAACTGGCGTTGCGACTGGCGGGCGGCTCCTACCGTGATGCCAGTCGAGTCAGTTCGTCACCAGCAGATCGCACGGCGGAGTTCTTGGTGGCTAACGGTCAGGTAGCAGCTGCTGCTGCTCGAGCGGCGGCAGAATCCTTGCAGCAAGTCGCGGTGGCCCTGGCGGCGGGCGAGGAAACTACTGTCGCCGATTGGTTGTCGCCAGCCACTAGCTCCCGGTTGACATTCCGTGACCGGTGGCAGCTGCATGAACAGCGAGAGCTCGTGGGTGACCCGGTGAGTCTGCATCGGGACTTGTTGCGGCTGCGTGACACTTCCTGCTGGGTGGAGCGCATTTCCGGTAATTCACCCGGGTCCTGGCAACTCCTCATGGGTATCCCGGAGAGCCCGCCGCATGACTGAGCGGAAATGGAGTGTGGTCGAACTCGTCGGTCAGATGCGTAGCCGCGCTGACGCCAGCGGTCTGGCCGTGATCGATCTTGGCCAGGGCGCACCGGTCGATGAAACACCTGCCGTCGTGCGGGAAGCACTGGCGGCCGCATCCGACTGGCCGGGCTATCCACCGGCTCACGGGCTGCCTGATCTGCGCGCGGCCTATGCCCACTGGGCGCAGCGGCGTTGGGGCGCAGCGATCGATCCGCAAGACGTCATCACTACGGCTGGCAGCAAAGAGTTCATCGCCACCTTGCCGTGGTTGCTGGGACTCGGTGCTGAGGACGTCATCTCGATCCCGGAACTCGCCTACCCCACCTACGCCGCTGGCGCAGCCTTTGCTGGTTGTTCGGTAGTGCTCGGCACGCCGGCAGCGGGTGAGCCTATCCCTCGTCTCATCTGGATCAACTCGCCCGGCAACCCGACCGGTGAGGTGAGTGAGGTTGGGCAACTCGCGACCGTGGTGGACTGGGCCCGAGAACATAATGCATTGGTGGTGAGTGACGAGTGCTACGTAGAACTCACTCCGCCGGGACCACCGGCGCCGTCGGTACTTTCCCCGGAAGTAACCGGTGGCGACTACCGCAACCTGCTCGTCGTCCATTCGCTGTCTAAGCGCAGCAATATGGCTGGCTATCGGGTGGGTTTCGCTGCTGGTGACCCGCAAGTGGTGGCTCGGCTACTGCAACGGCGGCGAGATGCCGGACTGATCGCGGCGGGCCCAGTCCAACAGGCAGCCGCCGCGGCGTTGGCTGATGACGAGCACGTTTTCGCGCTGCAGCGCAGTTATGAGAGCCGACGGGAAACCTTGCGGGCAGGTCTGACTGGGGCCGGGTTCCGAGTCGATCACTCCACCGCAGGGTTGTTCGTCTGGGCGACTCGGGGTGAGTCTGACCAACGCACGGCGCAGCAGTTGGCTGATCTGGGCGTGCTCGTGGCTCCCGGTGGCTTTTATGGTCCACGAGGTGACCAGCATGTTCGATTGTCGTTAACTGCTTCGGAGCAGCAGTTGGCTGAGGTGGCGGACCGGCTGGGCGTCTAGGCCAGCCGCAGCAGATTTGTGGGCCACCCGACGGAGGTTTGGGTGGGCTGACTACGGTGGGAGGGGAAAAGAAGAGTTGACGAGCGAGGAGGTCGCTGTGACCGATGGAGCGGTGTTGTCCTACGGGGACGGCGAATTGGATTTGCCCCGGATTCCAGCTAGCGACGGAGGCGACGGGCTAGGAATTTCCGATTTGCTCAGCACAACCGGCAAGGTGGCGCTCGATGTCGGTTTCGTCAACACCGCTTCCTGTGAATCCGCTATCACCTATATCGACGGCGGTGAAGGGATTCTGCGGTACCGGGGCTACCCGATTGAGCAACTTGCTAAACACTCCACCTATCTGGAAGTCGCTTATCTGTTGATCTACGGCGAACTGCCCTCCGCTACCGAGTTGGCAGACTTCACCGGCCGGATCACGATGCACACGCTGCTGCATGAAGATCTGCGCCGACTCTTCGACGGCTTTCCACGTAACGCCCATCCAATGCCGGTGCTGTCTAGCGCCGTTAGCGCGTTGTCCACGTTCTACGAGGACTCACTCGACCCACTAGACGAAGAGCAGGTGGAAATCTCCACTATCCGGCTGCTGGCGAAACTGCCAACCATCGCGGCCTACGCCTACAAAAAGTCAGTGGGACAGCCGTATCTGTACCCGCAGAACTCGCTGGATTACATTCACAACTTCCTGCGAATGACTTTTGGTGTCCCTGCTGCCGACTACGAAGTTGATCCGGTCGTAGTGGAGGCACTGGACATGCTGCTAGTTCTGCACGCAGATCACGAGCAGAACTGCTCCACCTCGACAGTTCGATTGGTGGGCTCTTCGCACGCCAACATGTTCGCGTCCGTGTCAGCCGGAATCAACGCGCTTTTCGGCCCGTTGCACGGTGGTGCGAACCAGGCGGTCTTGGAGATGCTGGAAGGTATCCATGCCTCCGGTGGCGGGGTCAAGACGTTCATCCGGCAGGTGAAGAACCGGGAGCGAGGCATCCGGCTGATGGGCTTCGGCCACCGGGTGTATCGGAACTATGATCCGCGGGCAGCCATCATCAAACAGAAGGCGCACGAGGTGTTCAAGGCCTTGAACGTCAATGATCCGCTGTTGGACATTGCCTTGCGGTTGGAAGAGGCGGCCTTGGCCGACGATTTCTTCGTCTCTCGCAGCCTCTATCCCAATGTCGACTTCTATACCGGGCTGATCTACAAGGCGATGGGCTTCCCGGCGCGGATGTTCACGGTGATGTTTGCGTTGGGTCGACTGCCCGGGTGGATCGCGCAATGGCGCGAGATGATCACCGACCCGCAGACCAGGATTGGGCGGCCGCGCCAGGTGTACGTTGGCGAAGTTGAGCGTAACTACCTTCCGATCGGCAACCGCTAGTCGCAGGTTCCGATAATCGTGGCGTGACCGGCCGAAACCTCTAGACTGAGCGGAAACGCAGTCGCTGGATTGGCAGGGAGGTGAACACCCGGGCATGGCCGTACCGCTAAGTAGTTTCAAGATCAACTCTGCAGTGCATCAGGCGCTGTTGCGTGAGGTGAGACGCCTACGGGCCGCAGTAGTTGGCGTTGATCTCGCCGATCCCAGCGCATTGGCCGGACTGCATCTTCGCTGGGAGTTCTTCGCCGCGCAGTTGACTGATCATCATGACAACGAAGACACCTACCTATGGCCGCCGGTCGAAGCAGCGGCTACGGCCGAAGAACGAGTCGTGCTGGTCGCTATGGCTGCCGAGCATGAAGCGGTGGAAGACGCGGTGACCGGATTAAGCCAGGCGATGGCGGAGCTGAGAACCGATGCCGATCGGGATGTTGCGCTGGCTCGGTGGGATGAACTGGAGTTGGTCCTGACCGGGCACTGTCTGCATGAGGAACAGGCTGCCGTCCCGATCTTGGCCAAGTACTTGACCGAATCCGACATCCAACAATTGTGGCTGTCGGTCCGCTCCCAGCAAAACTTTGACATTGCGTTGGCGTGGATCTGTGAGGGCGCACCCCAGGGTGTGGTCACAGAAACCTGGCGGCTGCTGCCAGCACCACTTCGGCTGCTGGCCAAACCTCGCGCCACCCGCAAATACCGCGCATTCACGCAAGAGTGTGGCGTCTGACGGCACTCAGTTGCTATGTAGCGCCGCGTTGAGCCCACCCCAAGACCCGGTTCGGGAGACCGCTTCCAATGCGCCGGAAACACTGTTGCGGCGAAAGAGCAGGTCCGGTGACCCAGACAATTCCCGCGCCGCCACCACGGCGCCATCGGGCAAGGTGATTTTCGCCCCGGCCGTGACGTAGCAGCCAGCTTCGATGATGCAGTTGTCCCCCAGCGAGATACCGCAGCCAGCATTCGCTCCGATCAGGCTGCCAGCCCCGACGGTAATGACTTCTTTGCCGCCGCCGGACAGCGTTCCCATGATCGAGGCGCCACCACCAATGTCACTACCGTCGCCGACAACTACCCCTGCGGAAATGCGTCCTTCCACCATCGAGGTACCCAGCGTGCCAGCGTTGAAGTTCACGAAACCCTCGTGCATCACCGTGGTGCCTACCGCCAAGTGCGCTCCCAGACGAACCCGGTCGGCATCACCGACTCGTACGCCCTCTGGGACCACGTAATCGACCATCCGCGGGAATTTGTCGACGGACAGCACAGTCAGGACCGAGCCGTGGGCGCGAGCACGGATTCGTGCCGTGGTGAGTGCCGCCAGCGGAACTGGGCCCAAGTTAGTCCAGGCGACGTTGGGCAAGATTCCGAAGATTCCGTCGAGATTGATCGTCCGAGGTTGCACCAGCCGATGCGACAGCAAGTGGAGTCGCAGGTAGGCGTCTGCAACATTCTCGGGGGGAACTTGCAGATCGGCGATCACCGTCTGCATCGTCCGTACTGACACGCCGCGAATGTCATCGGTGTGGATTCCGGTGGCAATGTCGGGGACGTCGTCGGCGGTATCGCCGAGGCTGGGATTGGGGTACCAAACATCCAAAATGCCGTCGTCGGCAGCGGTGGCTAGGCCGATTCCAGCAGCGGATCCAGTGACTGGGGTGGGGGTCGTTTCGCTCACCTCGCTACCGTACCTGTGTGACCTCTGAGCAGTTTCCGCACCTCGATCTGGATTCCGATGTGGTTTCGCTGACCACGAGTCTGGTGGATATTCCCAGCGAATCCCATGAAGAGGAGGTGCTGGCTGAGGCGGTGACCGCTGCCTTGGCGCGATACGAGCACCTCACCGTGGAGCGCATTGGCAACAACGTCATTGCCCGCACCGACTTGGGTCGATCCGAGCGGGTCGTGATCGGCGGGCACCTAGATACGGTGCCGTCGGCTGGCAATCTGCCGTGCCGGCGGGAAGCCGGATTCCTGCACGGCCTGGGTACTTGTGACATGAAGGGCGGCGTGGCGGTAGCGCTGCGGCTGGCTGCGGGGGTCACCGAGCCTACTCACGATGTCACCTACCTGTTCTACGAATGCGAAGAAGTCGCAGCAGAGCACAACGGCCTACAGAAACTGTCCCAGTCGCACCCGGAACTGCTAGCCGCCGACTTCGCCATCCTGATGGAGCCATCAAACGCTCAGGTGGAAGCAGGTTGTCAAGGCACACTGCGCGCTGAGGTATCGGTGACCGGAGTTCGTTCTCACAGCGCTCGCTCCTGGTTGGGCGACAACGCCATTCACTCAGCAACCGAGATACTGCAGCGGCTGACTGACTATCAACCGCGACGGGTTGAGGTGGACGGGCTGGAATACCGCGAGGGTCTGAACGCCGTGCGGATTCATGGCGGAATTGCGGGCAATGTGATCCCGGATAGTTGCGCGGTCGAGGTCAACTATCGGTTCGCGCCCAGCCTCTCGTCAGAGGAAGCGATTGCTCATCTAGTCGAGGTGTTTGACGGGTTTGACGTCACGGTCGTGGACTTGGCACCCGGGGCCCTGCCCGGATTAGCACAACCCGCCGCGCGGGACTTTCTCGCCGCCGTGGGTGGCGAACCGCAGCCCAAGTTCGGCTGGACAGATGTGTCCCGGTTCGCCGCGATGGGTGTCCCTGCGGTGAACTATGGCCCCGGCGACCCGGGGTTGGCTCACGCGGTAGATGAACGAGTCCCAGAGGCTGACCTGCTCAGTTGCGAAGCCGACATGCGCGCTTGGCTAACCGGCTCGGTCTAGTGCTACCAGATCAAGCCGTCTTCGGTGGGGTCGACCGCCGCTGGGTCTTCCGCACGCGCCCGGTCAGCAGCCACGATCGTCGCTACGGCTTCCTCCGGTGAATCGGTGACTTCCACCAAATCCAACTCGTTGGGATGAATCATGCCCTCACCGATCAGTTCCTGACCCACCCAGTCCAACAGTCCCGCCCAGTAGTTGGTGCGCATCAGTACCAGCGGGAACCGGGTGATCTTGCCAGTCTGAACCAACGTCAACGCTTCGAAGAGCTCATCCAGCGTGCCGAATCCGCCGGGCAACACGATGAAGCCATGGGCGTACTTCACGAACATGGTTTTGCGGGCGAAGAAGTAGCGAAAGTTGATGGCCACGTCCAGATAGTCGTTGAGGTGCTGCTCGAACGGCAGCTCGATGCCGAGCCCCACCGATCGACCGCCGTGCTCGAGGGCC
The DNA here is from genome assembly GCA_022599915.1 of Actinomycetes bacterium. Lineage (NCBI taxonomy): Bacteria > Bacillati > Actinomycetota > Actinomycetes > Actinomycetes bacterium. The sequence goes on along the minus strand of JAHZLH010000026.1, from coordinate 93,381 downwards.
CCTCGGTTGGCTGCCTCCATCAATCCCGGACCGCCGCCGGTGATGACGGCGTAACCCGCTTCAGCGAGTAGCCCGCCCACTTTTCGGGCTAGGGCATAGTTCGGATGATCTGGGGCGGTGCGAGCGCTACCGAAGACGCTGACGGCCGGACCGAGTTCGGCGAGTGCCCCGAAACCCTCGACGAATTCAGCCTGGATCCGCATAACCCGCCACGGGTCCGCCGACGTCCAGCCCGCCCGTGGGGCCCTGGTATCCAGGAGCCGTTGATCGTAAGTGGTGGTGCGTAGTCGTTCCGGCCGCGCGGATAACGGGCCGATCTGGCGTCGAGGTGGTGGGATGGGGGCCACGACCCCACGCTAGGGAAACATTGCTGATCGCGCCGGTGATTCACCAGACCGCACGGCATACTAGGTAGGCAAGGTAAAGAAGTTCCGAGATACTTCGAAGGGTTGCAGGATGGCTGTAGTTTTCCTGATTCTGGTGGTCTTGGTCGTCCTAGGAGCTGCACTAGTGCTGGTGGGACGCTGGGACGCTAGCCTGGCCGGCTCCGGCAGACCAGCACGCCCATCGTTGCCACCACAGCCCTGGCGGGCTGACGATATCCGCACCATGGAGTTCCGGGTGGGACTGCGCGGCTATCGGATGGAGGATGTCGATGACGTGTTGCGCCACTTGGCAGCGCAACTGGAAGTCGCCGAGGCAGACTCAGCAGCAGCTGAGCAATCAGCGCCTGCAGCTGATCAGCGAGACTAGCCGCTCTTCGCGAGGTCGGTGAGCCAACTAGTCAGCAGGCTTACTCCGAAGCCGGTCGCGCCGCGTTTGGTATCGGAGCGATCAGCATCTGCGCGAGCGGCACCGGCGATGTCGAGATGTGCCCACGGAGCATTCTCGGCAAAAGGCTGCAGGAAGAGCGCCGCGGTGATGGAGCCGGCCGAGATGCCCGGCAATGTGTTGGTGTTGGCCGCATCTGCCACGGTGGAAGCGATAGCCGCTCGATATTCCGGCACCAGCGGCATTCGCCAGACCGCGTCTCCGCTGGCCTCAGCAGCAGATTCGAGGCTTCGCAGCAGTCGTTCGTCAGTGCCGTACAGCGCAGCATGTTGCCGACCCAGGCCAAGGGTCGCCGCTCCAGTGAGGGATGCCAAGTCCACGAGGTAGCGGGGTTTGAGTCGCGCGGCTGCATAAGCCAGGCAATCTGCCAGTACCAACCGGCCTTCGGCATCGGTATTGAGGATCTCAGTGCTGCGACCGCCGTAGTGGCGAATAACGTCACCCGGCCGCATCGCGGTGCCGCTGGGCATGTTCTCTGCCACTGCCAATAGGCCCACGACGCGGATCGGGAGTCGCAGGTCCCGGATCGCTGCCATTGCGCCCATGACCGCCGCCGCGCCGGTCATGTCGGTCTTCATGAGCGGCATTCCGGCCGCTGGCTTGAGCGAAAGGCCGCCGGTGTCAAAGGTGATGCCCTTACCCACCAGCACCACTGGATCACCGGTAGCCCCCCGATAGTCCATAGTGACCAATAGCGGCGGTGAAGCGCTACCCGCTCCTACTGTTGTGAGCCCGGTGAAGCCGCGTCGCTGCAACTCGTCCTGATCCCAGACGGTGACTCGCAGCCCCCGACCGGCCAGTTCCACTGCCTGGCCGGCTAGCCACTGTGGATCCTTCACGTTGCTTGGCTCATTCCCCAATCGGCGAGCGAGTAGTACTCGCTGGCCGACCGTGCGACCTTGCTCCGCTGCCGGGACAGTAGTGGAGCGATCGAGGAAGAGCTCAGTGGTCATGGGGCCAGCATCGATGGGGAACCGCTGCGATCCGCGGACGAGCCCGATAGTGAATCGGCGGGCGTGATCGGCTGTTGCCGCGGGGAGGTAGATGTCGGCTGGACCGGTCTTGGCTAAATCGTTGGCTGCTGCGGCGCCCTGGGCGAACAGGTTGTCGTTGGCGGCCAGGAAGCGCACCTGTTCCGGAGAATCACCTGCTGGATCAACTGCGTCAGCAGTATCGAGACCGAGCAGGTCGGCGCACTTTTTCCGTTGGCTCGCCGACAGGTCATCAGCGGGGAGTGCAACGATTAGCCGCTCGGCAACTGGCAATTCGCGATCTGCAACCGCGCTGATGCGCAAATCGAGGAGATGCTCGGGGCGGTTGGTGCCGGGACGCCCTGGTTTCTCGGGCATGAGTACCGGTGATCTGGCGGTCAGCCAGCAGTATCGCTGAGCTGAGCTCCGAGATCTTTGGCCTCGTCGGCGGTCAATTCGACCACGAGCCGGCCGCCACCTTCGAGTGGCACGCGCATGATGATGCCGCGCCCTTCTTTGGTGACCTCAAGTGGGCCGTCCCCGGTCCTGGGCTTCATGGCCGCCATGTCAGTCCCTTCAGTTCGGATGCCTGCTTCCGCCTATTATTCCCGATTGGAACGGTTCAGCGGAGCAGTAGCCGGTTTTTCGTGTCGGAGCGTTAATCAATGACCGCAAGCAACAGGCCGTCGCCCACGGGTGCAAGTACTGGTGTGAGGCCCTCGTGACCCCGGATCATGGTGACCAAATCACGAAGCGCAACGGTCTCTTCATCGCGTTGCGCCGGATCTGCGACCCGATCGTGCCAGAGGGCGTTGTCGAACGCGATGACACCACCGGAGCGCAGCAACCGCAGTGCTTGCTCGAAGTACAGCGTGTATTCGGACTTATCCGCGTCGACCAACACCATGTCGTAGGCGCCGTCGGTCAGTCGGGGGAGTACTTCCATGGCGCGGCCAGCGATCAACCGAAAACGGCCAGCAGGGATTTCTGCAGTAGAAAGCGTTTCTTTAGCGACCCGCTGGTGCTCCACCTCAATGTCGATCGAGGTGAGCACGCCGTCCTCAGCCATGCCGTTGAGGAGATACAGCGATGAGACCCCGGTCCCGGTTCCAATCTCCACCACATGCTTGGCCTGGATGGACCGGGCGATGAAGCGCAGCAGCGCACCGCTACCGGCTCCGATGGGTGCGCAGCCGAGTTCAGCCGCGCGCTCCCGTGCCCGCGTCAGTGGTTCCTCCTCCGCAACGTACCCGTCGGCGAAGGCGTAGCTGGCTGCATTGGGTGCAGATATAGCGGCTACGTCAGTCATGATTACCTCCCCTGGGCTGCGGCGTTGGCGCCACGGTTCCCGCAGACATAGGGTATAGGTGGCGGGTTAGGCTATCCGCCCCCGGTTAGCACGGCGACGGAGGCCTCATGTCAGACCGCGAATCTTGGCCCGACCCTGCGGGTCGACCTCGTTATGCAGACGGCTCGGAAATTCCAGTCGATCCGGTCCCAGCCGAAGGCACCGTGGCGCCCGGCGAGGGTCAAGTGGACGACTACGAGCAGCAGCCCAGTTACGCCACCGAACCGGTAGCTCAACCCACCGAAGAGGTTGCCGCGCCCGCCACCGAACCAGCCAACTGGTCGACAGCGCCAGGCTGGGAGGTTGCCGGGATCGCCGCCTCGGCTCCGTACACCCCCGCCGCGCCCAGCCAGGCGGGCTACTCGACGGCCGACTACACGACCACCTCTGACCCCACCGCAACGGCTCCGCAGCCTCAGCCAGTGGCGGCCGGCTACCAGACTGGCGTGGTTCAGCCCATCGGCTCTGGCACGGGCGGAATCTCTGGTCGCACGGTCGCTATTGCGGCGGCAGTTGGCCTAGTCGCCGGACTGCTCGGGGGAGCAGTTTCCTATGGCGTTGCCGAACGGCTGCAGGCCACCGGTCCCGCCACTGCCGGGATTGACCTGCCGCAGCCGTCGGCAGACGCGCCACCTCTTAAAGAGGGCACAGTCGCTGCGATTGCCGCGGCCACACTACCCACAGTGGTCTCGTTAGCGGTTGAAGGCCGTGGCCAAGCCGCGACTGGTTCGGGCTTCATCCTTAACTCCGACGGCTACGTGCTCACCAACAACCACGTGATTGCCCCGGCGGCAAACGGGGGCAAGATCACGGTGGTCTTCGACAACCAGGAAAGCGTCACTGGCGAGATCGTCGGTCTTAGTCAGTCCTACGACATTGGCGTGGTCAAGATCAGCGCGAATCGGTTACAGCCCACTCCACTGGGTAATTCAGATGCGGTGCGAGTGGGTGACCCGGTCGTGGCGATCGGATCACCACTGGGTCTCAGCGGCACGGTGACGACCGGTATCGTTTCGGCTCTCAACCGACCGGTCACCGCCGGTGGCCGTGGTGAGGAGTCCTTTATCTCCGCACTGCAGACGGACGCCGCTATCAACCCGGGTAACTCTGGTGGCCCGTTGCTGGATGCTGAGGGCCGAGTGATCGGGATCAACTCAGCCATTGCCACAGTGGCCTCTGCCAATGAAGCGGGTTCGATCGGGTTGGGCTTTGCCATTCCGATCAATCAAGCCAAACGAATCGCTGAAGAGATCATTGCCACTGGTTCCTCCAGTACCCCGATCATTGGTGTCACGCTCGACACCACCTACACCGGTGACGGCGCCAAGGTGGAGTCGATCTCACCTGACGGGCCATCGTCTGGGACTAACCTCAAACCGGGCGACATCATCGTGGGAGTGAATGGTGAACCCGTCAACGATGCCAACGAACTTGTGGTGGCCATCCGGACCCAACGCCCCGGTGACACGGTCACCCTAGAGATCAAGGGTAAAGGCGACGTTCGAGTGAAGCTAGGGAGCGCCGACGAGTAGGCCGCCACGGACTGACCCGACGACCCAGACGAGTAGTACCGCGGCAGCGAAGGACGTAGGCTGACAGCATGTTCAACATCGGCATGGGTGAGATCGCGGTTATCGCAATCCTCGGCCTGCTGGTGTTCGGCCCGGATCGACTCCCTAAAGCGATTCAGTCGCTGGCCGCGGGCATCCGTTCGCTGCGCAGTTCGGCAGCGGATGCGACCAAGTCGCTACAAGACGCGGCGGGTCTGGACAACGAGGCGACTAAGCAGACGATGAACGACCTCGCCGAGTTGCACCCCAAACGGATCATGGGATCGGTGGTGGACGATGTCACCGGAGAAGTTGGCAGCAACGGGTCGTCGGCCAACGGGTCTGCCTCGAAAGCTTCCTCGGGGAAGTTGGGCGACTTCGATCCGGACGCCCCCTGATTTGCCGCAGACCGGCTAGCGTCAAGTCATGCCCTCCCGCGTCACCCCCGCTGATCCGGAGCCGGTGACCGCTGGCGAACTGGACCCCGGCTATGCCGAACGCCAGCGGGGGTTAGTGCGAATGAAAGCGTTTGCCACCTCGCTGCTCGTCATTGCCGCATTGGTGTACGTGTTTGCCCGGCGGATGGAAGCCACCACCGATGCTGCGGTCTGGGGGTACGTGCGTGCAGCCGCGGAGGCAGGAGTTGTCGGCGGACTAGCGGACTGGTTCGCGGTCACCGCCCTTTTTCGACGGCCGCTGCGGCTGCCCATTCCCCACACCGCGCTCATCCCGAATAAGAAGGACCAACTCGGCGACAGCCTGAGCAACTTCGTGCACAGCAACTTCATGTCGGAAGACAACGTCCGCAACAAGATTTTGGCCGCCCAACCGGCTGCCCAGATCGGTCGCTACCTGCAGCAAGACAGCCATCGGGAGCGGATCGTCGCCGAAGGTGCCGCCTTGGGCACCGCACTGGTTAACGGTATCGATGACCAGCAGGCGCAGCTAATGGTTCGCAACATGGTGTTCAGCCAGTTGAGTAGTAGCGCCTGGGGGCCACCCGCTGGGCGGTTACTCGCGGCCTCCTTAGAAGCCGAAGAGCACCACCAGGTCGTGGACAGTTTGTTGACCGCGCTGAACCGGTGGCTGTTGGAGAACCGTGACGCCATTGCCACTGTGATCGCCGACCGCGGCCCGGTGTCGCAAGATGGTCCAATTCGCTGGTTGCACGAGCGGATCGGCTACAAGGGTGCGGACGTGCTGGCGCAGTGGGTGCATCAGATGCGGGACAACCCGCAGGATCCGGCGAGGCAGCAGCTAGACGCGGCGCTGAATCGGCTGGCGGAGCACATGCAATCCGACCCAGCGATGATTGAGCGGGTTGAGGGCTGGAAAGCAGCAGTTTTGCAGCATCCGGAAACCCAGCGGACTGTGAGTATGGCCTGGCCTACCGTTAAGGAGCTCGTGTTGGAGGCACTTGCCGATCCGGAATCAGATCTTCGACAGCGGGCGGATTCCTATCTGGCCGATCTGGGTGTACGGCTGGATCAGGATCAAGAGTTTGCTGGGCAGGTGGACGAGCGAATCGCCAACACGGCCGGTTTCCTGGTCCGTCGCTACGGCGAGTCGGCGGTGCAACTGATCTCGGAGACCGTGCGACGCTGGGATGGTGAGCAAGCCGCCCGCCGAATCGAGAACGCGGTGGGTAGAGACCTGCAGTTCATACGCATCAACGGCACCGTTGTCGGTGCATTAGCTGGATTGGTGATCTACACATTGTCCGAGCTGATCATCTGATCTCTACCGAACTGGTCGTTGGCCCGCTGTTTGGCGAGTTTGGTTGTCTGAGGATCTCCCCGGCGGCTTCGATTGCCATCTTCTGGTAGGCAGAAGTCATGCAACCTTCCCTCGTCGTCTCCGGCGGCGGAACCAAAGGCGCTTTCGAGGTGGGAGCGCTGGAGTTTCTTACTCGGGACGCTGACTTCTATCCGCCGATCATGGCGGGAACGTCTGCCGGATCCTTGATTTGCGCACCATTGGCACAGGCCAGGGATGCCAGCCATTTCCAAGAGTTGGTGGGCGTTGTTCGGCACAACGCGCTGGCCATCACCGACATGTCTTCCTTGTTCGGTCGACAGCCGTGGTTGGACCAAATCTCCGACACGCCGTTGGGTGACTTCATCAATCAGATCATTTCGATTCGTACTCGGCCCGCCATCGCGTCAGACCCTGACGGTGCTGCGGATCCGCTCACGGCCTCGGACCCACCGCGTAAGCATCGGACGCTGTTCGACATTGGCAAAACCATCGGGAAAAGCGATGAACTAGTGAAAGCCGGTAAATACCTGCGGGACATACCGTCCGCCATTATGAATCTTGATCCGATGGAGGCTGGCTACCGCGGAACATCAAATGGCGGTGTTGCTGCGATCGATGAGGAGTTAATCGCGGCCTCGGGGATTACGCTGCGGGTTACGATCTCGTCCTTGAGCGACGGAGTGGGTCGGTACGTGACCGACCAGGGTTCCCTAGTCGAATCCGACTCGCAGACGCCTTATCCCGCAGGTGGCACGCCAGGTGTCATTGAAGGTATTTGTGCATCGGCAAGTGTCCCGATCGTTTTCCCGCCGCGCCAAATCGGAGACTCTTTCTACGTCGATGGGGGAGTCATCCAAAACACCCCGTTGTCTGCCGTCGTGGATTGTGGTGCACACGACGTCATCGTGCTCATGGCGAGCCCGATATCGCTGAATCACGAGGACACCGCCTTCGACAAATCGTCGTTTGTGTCCATCTACGCCCGCTCGGCACAAGACATGACCGCCCAGGAACTGCAGCGAGTCAATCTCGCCTACCCGCTTGCTGATGGCGCCAACATGACCATCATCGCGCCGACGGTGGATGTGCTGGGATTGTTTGAAGTCGAGGGCGGCCTGTTGGCGATGGATTTCGACTACGGCTGGATGCGAGCTGCGGAGGCGACGGCACAACTAGCTGAGCAAGACAGTCAGCGACTGGGTAAGGCGAGCGACACTATTGTCCAGCAGCGCGAACGGTGTTGGTTTATCGAGGATCGACTCCTCGACTCGGGTCCCACCACCGAACTCGTCGCCGCGCTACGCCGGTCTCGCAAGCAAGTTGTCGATTCCGTCAAGGTCTGGCAATCAGCTGGTCTGCCGCAGCCCCAGCAGTTGCAGTCCTGGGGCCACACCTGGGAAAAACACGGCCAAGATATTCCCAAGGCGCTGCAAGGCCTTGCTGTTATATAGAGTTCGATCAAGTTGATATCGCGGGTTCAATACCCCTCGCCCGCCGGAGGGAATTCGCTAGCCTCACTCAGTATGTTGGTTCTGTTCCTGCCGGCGACCCTGCTAGTGGCATGGCTGCTGGCGATCTTCGGAGTAGAAGCCCCGGGTTCCGCCGCGAACCCAGAATTCGCCGACAACGCCATGCGCTGGATGATGACTCTGCCCGCCGGCGGCATGTTCGTGGTGAGTGGCTTCATGCACACCGTGCTTGCCAAACAGACCGCCGCCAACATCGGCTGGCAGACGAACGGTTTTCAGTACGAGTTGGGCTTCGTCAGCCTGGGCATCGGCATCGCTGGAATTTGGGCTGCCTATCTGGACCAGTCGGCCTGGTTCGCACTCTCGATTGTGATTACCACGTTCCTCTTTGGTGCGTCTGCGGTCCACATCCGCGAGATGGTGGCCGATCGGAATTTCGAACCTGGCAACACCTTGGTGATGCTCTCCAACATCGGGTTGCCAATTTCGCTGTGGGCGCTGTACTTCGCGCTGTGACGTCCAAAGGGTGTCGTCGCCCATGCTGGCGAGCGCTTACGGCATACTGTCGCTCATGACTGGACGCGCACCTGCAGTGATCGCTTTTGGATTCGCCGCCGCCCTCGCGGTAGCCAGCTGTTCCACCTCGGTCTCCCACCCGGATGTCACCGACAGTCCGGAACCGATCCCGACTGCGAGTGCCAGCCCTAGTGAAAGTCTGACGGCCAGCCCGTCCCCGACTGGAGAGATCACCAACCCCGTGTTGCCGCCCATCATGATCGACGGCCCCGAGACCGTGCGTGCCTCCGTCGGTGCAACGTTGAACGTCACCACCAAGGACGTCACCGAGGTCGCCACCGACAACGACACCGTGCTGAAGGTGTCGCAGCCGCGCGACGACGGTTCTGCCCAGTTCAACGGCGGTGCCGAAGTGGTAGGTGCCGGTGACGCGACCATGACGGTCACGACCTCGGACGGCAAGTCTTACGACGTGAAGGTCAAGGCCGCGAAGTAGCGGGCGTGGGCCGAACTAGTCGGCTTTGGCCGCAGCGGCCCGGTGTGGTCCGTGGGGTCTTGTCGGTCATAGATCCACGGGTATGGGCGGACATTCGCTGATTGCTCCGAATTGATGCTCGTGTGGTGCCGTCGCCTCGATGTCCTCTGAAGCTAGTTGCGCCACCCCAGGACTTCGCAAAAAGTCGGACTAAGTGGACAAACCAGACAGATTGGCTGCCGAAATCTCAAGAACACCTCAGTTTTTAATATTTCCTATCGCGGTGATGCCGATTTGGTGTGATCTTTGCCTCAGGAGATGACGTCCGGAATGGCGGTTTCTGGGCTTCCTGATGTCGGAGGCTGCCGTGCCCACTGGTCGAGCGATTGGATCACCTGCTCGCTATCAACGCTTGCGGGCCCTAGTCGCGACCATTGCGGGTCTGTCGCTGGTGGCGGGATTGCTGGCAGCGATCACGATCTCGCGTGCCGGTGACGCGGCGGCGGCGAACAACGAGCTCACGATTTCGGGTAAGAGTGGCGGTCCAACAACTGAGGCGAAGCGTGGCGCGGACGTTAGTTGGACCACGACCGGTAATCCGGCAGCGGACCCCACCCAAGGAACGATACAAAACACCTTCGCTGGACCGCAGTCCTACAAGTCCGGCTCGCTAGAGGTGCCAGACGAACTGGGTTGGACAGCGGGGTATTCGACCGACAACGGTACCTCCTGGTCAACGAATCAGCCGGGCTCTGGTGTGACGGATGTGCAGGCGGTGCCGCCGAGTGGGGGCACACTGTCGGGCTCATTGCTGGAGTCCGTGCCGCAGTCGTTGCCGAGTCCAAATACGTTGACATCCCTGAATCTGACAGGTGAGGGCGACGGTTGGAACGTCGCGTTCGCCAGTGACCGGATCTTCATGATCAACCATCACGCCTGGTACGAGGATGGCAGCGGTACCTACGCTCAAAAGGGGTGGCTGCACTGCTATGACAAGGTCACGGGTGATGCGTGTGACGGATTCTCGAACAACGGCACCTACGCATCTGCCGCTGAAGGGCAGGCGCTTGGGACAGGGCGACCGAACTTCGCCACTCCGATGCAGTCGACGTTGTACGTGGATGAGGACCGGGGTCGAGTGTGGACGATGGGGACGGTTCTTGGTGACTACGACACCCCCCCCAAGAGCGGAGACGTGACCTACAACGATGTGGTCTTCCGCTGCATTGATTACATAAACCAGACATCGTGTGGTGACGTGAAGACTGGGCACAAGGCCTACGTCAGGACGTATTGGGACGATGACAAGAAGTTCAGTAGTTTCCCGCAGGTATCGCTGGCTGGGGAGTTCAACGGCAACCTCTACGGTCGGATCTATTGCCGGCCTTACGGTGGGGTTAACGATGACTGTCGGAAAGATGGCGGCGACGGCTGGGAGGCCGAAAACAAACTCGTCTGTGTGAATCTCAACGCCAAGAACAAATGTGGCTCTAACGGGACGCAAATACCCGAAATCACTCGCGGCTTCGACGGCAATAATTTCATGGCTGATACCCAGATCTTTAACGGAAAGATGGTTTGGGCTCGTGGCGAAAAAGACGGTTCAGGTAATCGGGGCAAAATCTTGTGCTGGGATCTATCCGGAAACTCTGCCTGCACACTCGATGACTACTTCTTGGACGGACAGGCCCAGGGCGATGGCTACTGGGACACCCCCTGGGTGACGCTGCTACCGATCGGTTCCCCTGGTTCTGCAACAGGTGTGTGTGCCATCGAATCCTGGGGCAACGAGGTGTCCAGAAAGCCTCCAATCGGAAACTTCGATAAGCACGCGGTGAACTGTCAGAATTTCGGCGGTGGCCGGAGCTCCAGTACTGCAAGCGCACTCAGTTTGCTGCTCTCGGGAAACTACATGACCCGGCCTAGCTATAACGCCAAGGCAACCAACAGTCAGGTCTTCATTCCGATTGTCTGTCAAGGGACCTCTAGCAACTGCAACATAGAGACCGACAACTACAAGTTCCAATGCTTCGATACCGGTACACGTGCCGACTGTGGCGTGAGAGAGGCTTCATCGTCAGACTTGTTTCTGTACTCGCTCAGCGTTGATCCGTACACCGGGTGTGTTTACGAAAACGGGGACGCAGGCAAGGTTTTCGCTTACAACCCGGTTGATGGCAGTGATGTGTGTGGTGCGGTGTCATCGACGTATTTCTCGGTGACACCGGATAGTTCCTATTGCGATGCGGCCGCTGGTGGTGCTGAGCGGTACCAGAAGGTTGTAGTGGACGGGCTGCCCAATGATTTCGACGGGTCGGTGGAGATCAAAGCCCAGGCGCCGGGTGGGTTCTACGTTATTCCGGGCTACGCGAATGTGCCGCTTTCTGAGGATGGCAATGGGCGGCTGGCTGCGGACATTAGCGGTATTCCCGTCGGTGCCAACGTGACCATCGGTGGCGCGCAGTTCAATACCTCTACGCTGAACGTCACGGTGCGGGCTGCCGGGTCAACAGCACCCAACTCCTGGGATGTGAAGGCGGCGGTGACGTGGACTGGTGACGGGCCACAACTGTGCGTGAAAACGGTCGTGGATGACACCTGCAGCGCGGTGATGACCGGGACGGTCGACAACACCGCAACCCAAAACGGAGTGACGAAAAAGGCGTCCTTGCTGCTGGCGGAGGATACGGACCTGTGTTCCTACAAAGTCGAGAAATCCACGGACCCAGGAAACGCGGCGCCGGGCGGAACTGTCAATTATGAGGTGAGGGTGACCAACACCGGGTCGCAACCGTTCACGGGGATAACTGTCACCGATGACCTGTCGGATGTGCTGGACGTGGCCACCGGGCCGAACAACATCGCGACTAGTGGTGGCACAGCAGCGGGCAGCGCGTCTTTCACCAGCCCGAACCTCACCTGGTCGGGGATCGATCTAGCGGCGAAAGATAACGCGGGCACCGACACCGCGACGTTGACCTACGAGGTGGTGGTGAACAACCCGCTTGCGGGTGACCAGCAGTTGGAGAACTTGGTGGTCTCCGATCGGTCCACCAACTGCCCAGATAGCACTAAAGCCCAAGATGAGGCTGATTGCCACACCAACACCGGTCTGGCGAGCATCAGCTACAAAAAGACGGTGTCGCCGGATTCGGGTGACTTGAAGCCTGGTGACAAGGTCACGTTTACTGTTACCGCCACCAATAGTGGCACCGGTCCGGGCTCCGGCGAGTGGAAAGACGACTTGTCGAGTGTGCTCACAGTCGCCGACTGGCTCGGCGGGGATGACTTCACCCTGGTGGGTCCGGGCGCGAAGAACTATGAGAATTCCACCGTGTCCTGGGACGGTGAACTGCAGCCCAACGAGACTTCGACGGTCACTTACGTCGTGCAAGTGAAAGCCGACATCAATGGGGCAACGACGCTGAACAACACCATCGTCAGCAACAACGGAAACTGCACGCTAAATTCCGGTCACTCTGACTGTGGCACGTCGTCGAACTTGAGTGGGCCGAACATCAGCTACAGCAAGTCGGTGGTGGGATCGCCGTCACCGGTGAACCCCGGCGGCACCGTGACGTATCAGGTCACGGCCACTAACACTGGTAATGGTTCTGGGGATGCTGCGTGGACTGACGACCTGACGGGCATGTTGGCGTACGCAGGTTACAACGGCGACCAGCAGGTGACGTCTGGCCCAGGTACCGCCACCTATTCACAGCCAAAGGTGTCGTGGAGTGGCACCCTCGGTGCGGCTGGGTCCGATACCGCCACGGCGACGGTGACGTATTCGGTCACCGTGAAGTCGGCGGCGGACCTGTTGAAACTGGACAACGACACCGAGTTGGGCACTAATGCGGTGTTGGCCAACACGATTGTCACCGATGACGAGAACTGCACCGTTGGTTCTGCGGACGTGAACTGTTCCACCAGCACACCGATCGCGTTGGTGGAATATGGCAAGACTGTGGTGTCACCTACAGATGGCGACACTGCCCCGGGCGAGACGGTCACTTACCGGGTGACGTCCACCAGCAAGGGTGCGGCGCAAGTTGCTGCTAGTTGGACCGATGACTTGTCGCAGGTGCTTAATAAGGCCACGTACAACGGCGATGCTGCTGAATCGAACGGTCTCGGAACGCTCGGTTACGTTCAGCCGAAACTGTCGTGGTCGGGGACACTGGATGCTGCCAGCGGTAGTAACCCAGTGTCCACGGTGACCTACTCGGTGACGGTGAACGCTGCGGCAGCCCTGCCGAATCCACCTGGCTCGTTGAGCAACGGCATCATCACCACCAACGGCAACTGTGTAGCCGGTTCGGGTGACGAGTCCTGTGACACCAGTGTGGGTCTTGGCGTGATCGTCTACGCGAAGTCGATCACGTCGGTTAATGGCAATCCGCCGGGGAACCCGTTGTCGGTGAAACCAGGTGACAAGGTGACTTATCAGGTCACTGCAACGAACGTCAGCAACGTGGCTGCGGCTGGCTCGTTCACTGACGACCTCACCGACGTACTCAAGTACGCGACCTACAACAACGATGTGGCAACTGACGTAGGTCAGGTCAGTTTCGCGGCAAACACCGTGTCGTGGTCCGACCAGGATCTTGCGGGTGGAGCGACAGCCACCATCACCTACTCGGTGAGGGTGAAGTCGGCGACCCAACTGTTGGCGCTTGCCGACGGCCAGTTGGGCACCAGCGCGAAGCTGGACAACACCGTTGTCGGGCCAGCGGGTTCTAACTGTCCTTTGAACGACCCGGACCCGGATCCGGGTTGTTCCACGAGCACCCCGATCGCGTTAGTGCAGTACACCAAAACTCCTGACCCGGCCGACGGTGATATCAGCCCCGGCGCAACTGTCACCTACACCGTGACGTCCACGAGTCGAGGTGCGGCAGCTGTGGACGCGGCCTGGACCGATGACTTATCGCAAGTGTTGGACAAAGCGACCTACAACGGTCCAGCCACGAAGGTGGGGCCTGGTGTTGTCGATGAGTCCCAGGTGGGTGCACCAAACTACAAGTTGTCGTGGGCGGGTACCTTGGCGGCTGCAGGCGAGTCCACCGATAAGTCCACGGTGACCTACTCGGTGACGGTGAAGCCGGCAACAGAGTTGGCGGACGTGGACCCAGGGGCGTTGACCAACGGAATCACCACGACCAACGGCAACTGCATCGATAGCAGCAATGACGGCTGTACTACCAGCACAGAGATTGCGGCGATTGTCTACAAGAAGGAACGACTATGGCCGGCTGGAACGGTGCCCGCCTGGCCCGAAGGTAATGTCTTCTACCAGGTGACAGCGACCAACGTGAACGACGTCACCACGTCCGGCACCTGGAGTGATGACCTAAGAAACGTGCTGGTGTACGCGGACTACAACGCTGATGCCCAACTTCAGCAAGACCGGCCAAGTGACAGCCTCAGTTACGCGAGCAACACGCTGACCTGGTCGGGTAGCCTCGCGGTTGGCGAAAAGGCGTCGGTGGTCTACTCAGTGACGGTGAAGTCGGCAACCGATCTATTGGACCTGGACGACGACAAGTTGGACGGGAACGCGGTGCTCAGCAACACCATCGTGACGGGTGCAGAATCCAACTGTCCCGCAGATGACCTGGATCCGGATTTGGATTGCTCTACGTCCACGCCGATAGCGTTGTTTGAGTACGACAACACCCGAACGTCCCCCGAATCGTCGGCAGGGCCGGGTGATGAGATCACGTTTGAAGTGACGGCCAAGAATCGGGGTGCTAGTGACTTCCCCACAAGGTGGTTCAACGATCTGAGCAATGTTTTGGAATATGCGGAATTTGACCCGGCGAGTTTGCAGGTCCAAGCTGACCGTTCAGGCGATTCGGTCTCCTTCGATGCAGATGCCAAGGTCGTCACGTGGGAAGGACTACTCGGCAAGGCTGGTGAAGCGAACGCCACCGCCACGGTTGAATACTCGCTGACCGCTGACGATTCATTGCCCGCTGATGGCATCGATGCTGCAACAGCGGTCGTAGGCCCCTTCGGTAACTGTCCGGTCGGTGACGAGTCACTGCCGCCGGAATGCGACGCCGCGGTCAACTTGGTGGCGCCGCAGTTCCAGACCACCAAGACGGTGGTGTCTCCGACCGGAGCCGCGCAGCCCGGCGAGAATGTCACCTACCGGATAGAGGTGAAAAACACCGGCACCGGAACTGGCACGACGAGTTGGAGCGACGACCTCGCGTCAGCAAGTGCTGACTATGTCGCCGGTAGTGCCAAAGCCAGCAGCGGAACGATCGACGACAGCGACGCCACGTTGACATGGTCAGGTCAGGTGGATGTCGGGAATCCGGTGACGATCACCTATGACATGAAAGTGAAGCCCGCAGACCAACTGCCCGCCGGTGCCACGCTCATCAACACGGTGATCAGCGCTGACGGCAACTGTGCTAGCGGTCCGCCACCAGCGGAGTGTTCCACCATCACCCCGATTGCGGTGGTGAAGTACACCAAGGTTCGCACCTCACCGACAGGTGGTTCGGCATCGCCGAACGACAAGGTGAGCTATCAGGTCACCGCCACCAGCATCGGGTCAGCGCCAGTGGCTGCGATTTGGACCGACAACCTGGCCGATGTGCTCACCTACGCTGACTACAACAACGACGCTGCAGTCACCACCGGACCCAGCGGAAACTTGGCCTATGTCCGTCCGAACCTGTCGTGGTCGGGAACGCTGCAGCCGTACAATACGGCCAACTCGGTGTCCACGGTGTCGTATTCGGTGACGGTAAAATCTGGGGCGGAACTGTTGGAGTTGAGCGACAGCCAACTTGGCAGCAATGCAGTGTTGGACAACGGGATCAGCGTCAGTCCAGGCGGTGACTGCACTGCCGGATGCTCAACCAGCGTTCCGTTGTTGTTGTTGCACCACGAGAAGTCGGTCTTGCGGGAGTCGCGGCCAGCGGAACGCGGTGATACCCGCCAGTACCAGATCACCACGAAGAACCGTGGTGCGGCGACCGCCAACCCGGCCAGTTGGACCGACGACTTGTCTGACGTGCTGCTTGCCGCTGACTACAACGAGGATGCGGCTACCACTCTCGGCAGCGTGTCCTACGCCAAGCCGAACCTGTCGTGGTCGGCGACGAACTTCGGTCCTGGTGCCACGGCAACTACCACTTACAGCGTCACTGTGACCTCAGTGCCGGACAAGGCTGGCGGTTGGCTGCAAAACAGTGTGGTCGGAGCGGACAGCAACTGCCCAGCAGTGAACAAGCGGCAGTTGCCGAGCCTCGCGGAGATCTTGGCCACCAAGCCGATCCAGCAGCCAAGCGCTGTTATCGACCCCGACTGCTACGCCGTGGTGCCGCTGTACGACGTTGTGGTGGAAAAGACTGTTGATGACGATTCGGCAGCAGCTCCTGGTGATGACCGGATGTACACCATCAGTGTCACCAACTACGCCAAGCGTCCGGTGCGGCCGGTCTTGAAAGACGACCTGTCCGATGTGATCGATAGCGCCAGTGTGAAGCCGAAGAAGGCGACGATAAGTCAAGGCAAGTTGAAGTGGGACAAGCCGAAGCTCTTCTGGGCTGTTGGGAAGTTGAAGCCTGGCAAGACTGCCACGCTAGATCTGGAATTCACCATCAGTGACAACCCGGAGCCGGGCAACATTCGCAACTCTGTGGTGATGGTGCCGCCGAAGTCTGACAAGCCGAAGAATCCAGAAGTCCAGGTGGAGGCCTCCAACTGTCCGCCCGGCAGTGACAATCCGGACTGCTTTGCGCCGGTGGTAGCGGTGGAGTTCGACAAGACTCCGGTGAAGGTCAAGAACAAGAAGAAAAAAGGCAAGAACTGCAAGAAGCAGAAGATCGCCACCATCAAGACCGAACCGAAGGCGAAGGTCACTGCGAAGATCCAGAAGTGTGTCGTCGGCGGGAAGAAGATGTCAGGCAGTGCCTGCGGTCGGGTGTGGGCGAAACCCGCCCGAGCCAACCGCAAGGGCAAGTCCTCGATCTACCTGACGCCGGAGTCGCAAGGGACCTTCACTATCCAGGTCTCCGCCAACGCGAAGCCCATGGTGAAGTCCAGCAAGACATTCAAGGTCAAGATCAATAAGGGCAGCAAGGTCTGCACTCTGCCCGGCACTGGTTAGGAAGCGTTGATCGGTGGACCAAGCTGACAACGGACGTCCTGCATCCGGCCGCGCACGTTGCGGTCGGGCAAATGACAGCTGCGGTTAGCCGCAGCAGCCACCCCCGCAGCAGCCACCGCCGCTGGCCTGGGGCGGTGCGGTGGCAGTACCCACCGAGCCGGAGATACCCAGCAACTTCACGGTGTCGGTGTGTCCGCTCGGGCAGTTGGCAGGATCAGCGGCCGCCGCCATCGGTCGACTGACCTCAAAGGTGTCACCACAGGCACGGCAGCGGAACTCGTAAGTAGGCATGCCGTCATGATACGCGGGTTCGGGGTGGTGCGACCGTGAAAGTTTTTCCTCGGGTGCCGAAACGCCTGCCGTCGGGGTGAGCCTACTGAACGTCGATGAGATCGATGATGAAGATCAGCGTCTTGCCAGCGAGGCGATGAAACCCGGATTCGCCGTAGGCAAGGGCTGGCGGGATCACCAGTTCGCGCCTGCCACCGACCTTCATGCCGGGGATACCCTCCTGCCAGCCTTGGATCAATCCCTGCAGCGGGAAGGAGATGGATTCGCCTCGGTTCCAGGATGAGTCGAACTCCTCGCCGCTATCGAATTCCACACCGACGTAATGAACTTCGACGGTAGCGCCGGGGACAGCCTCTTTACCCTCGCCAACGGTGATGTCGCGGATAACGAGTTCGGTGGGCGCAGCACCCTCGGGCATATCAACCTCTGGTTTTTCCATAGCCGCAGCCTAGATGTCAGCCCCACCCGGACTTCGCTCGGGTAAGTGTTGTGGACCTTGACTGCCGGTCAGCGAGTGCCGAGGCACTCGCTCCGCTAACGTCGGAGTCATGCTCGACATCACGTATCCGCCGATCGTCATGACTGGGTACGGCTTCTTTAAAGCCTTGCGATTGAAGTTCATGACGACCGGTGCTAATAACCTGCCCCGCAAGGGCGGCGTGGTACTCGCCAGCAACCACGTCTCCTACTTCGACTTCATTTTCTGCGGCTACGCTGCCAGGCCCAGTCATCGACTAGTTCGATTTATGGCAAAGAAGTCGGTCTTCGACAACAAAGTCAGTGGGCCGTTGATGCGGTCTATGCATCACATCCCAGTTGATCGCTCGTCCGGGGCCAGTTCGTTGGATAACGCGGTGGATTGGTTGCGGCAAGGGGAGGTCGTCGGAGTCTTCCCAGAGGCCACCATCAGCCAATCCTTCGAACTCAAAAACTTTAAAACCGGTGCGGTGCGGATGGCTGCCGAGGCGGGAGTGCCCATCGTGCCCATGATCACCTTTGGTGGGCAGCGACTGTGGACCAAGGGACACAAACGTGAAATGGAACGCAAGGCCACGCTGGCGCTGACCGTCGGTGAGCCGCTGTCGTTTTCGTCGTCGGACGAGCCGGAAGTAGCGACTGCTCAGTTGAAGGCGCAGATGCAGATTTTGTACGACGACACCATTCGGCGCTACCCGGCACCCGAGCCTGACACCTGGTGGTGGCCAGCGCGCTTCGGTGGCGGTGCACCTACGTTAGCGGAGATGGCGAAGAAAGAGGCAGCGGATCGAGCCAAACGTGAGGGCCGCGCCGAGGATTAGCGTGTCACCGTACATTCGGCCGATGGCTTTCTCACACGACTAGCCTCGGAGTTCATGACACCATCGACGAATTGTTCTATGTCACTGGACGTCGTGGTTGAGATGGCTTAGCAGGGTGAGCCAACTACTCGGTGAGCATTCCACCCCAGGGCCCCCAGCCCACATCTGCAATAAGTCGGGCGGCCGCTCGGACATTCCACGTGGGCTTGAGCGCGGAGGTTCCTGGGGTCCCACCGGCGTATTGCAACGTTCCGCCGTCGTTCAGTTGGAAAAGGCCCCAGTCGTTGGTGCCGTTGGTGTTCTTGTCGTTGACCACATTCGGCAGTAGTCGACTCTCGCGCCAGGAGATCCGCAGTGCGGACTCGGCGGCCGGTTTATCGAACTTCTTGCGGAATACCTTCTTGATGTAGAGCGCCGAAACCACCTGAACATCCATCAGGCCGGACGGTTGATCCATCACCGGAGCCAACACCCGGCTCGCCCACCGGTCGATCTTGGGCAGCTTGGCTTGTTTGCGTGCGGATAACTGGGCAGGAGTGCTGCCCGCCTGCAGCGGGAACGTCGTCACGGTAGAACTAGGCTGGCTGGTCTCTTGCGCGGAAATGTCCGCGCTAGCCGTACCGACGGCCAAACCAGTCGACAATGCCGCCGCGCAACCAAAGATAATCAACCGTCGCATGCGCTTTGCTCCCATCACCACGGAAGAGAGTTTTGCGGTAATCAAGGCGACACGCTAGGTAATTTCACAACTTTTTTGACAATTTTGGACATCTCATACATCACAAACGGCGTGTCGCCGTGACAGTAAGGCCAAAAGTCGTATCGAATACGCAAATTCAGGGGCTGGGGACGGGCAATGGTCGACCGCCAAAGTCTGCGACGGCAGCGACGACTGCCTCCACCCGGGCCGGATCACCGGCGACAAAGAGCCACTCGACGTTGCGGGTGCGCCGCACGGTGCCCACTCGTTTTCCGGCCGGGTTGTGAATTCCAATTCGCGACCCCACATACCGAGCGGAATCAAAACCGACCGCCGTCACGCACGGCCAGCCCGCAGCTGTGAGCCACCGCGACAGTTCGTCGGCTTCGACCCAGGACTCGTCGTTGTAGGACAGCATGACCAAATCAGCGGTCAGTGACTGCAAGACGTCTTGTAAGGCAGCGGCGAAGGTACGCCGGCTATTGAAGGGGCTACGGCGATCGGGATCGCGCAGATCGATCCGCTTACAGGCGATGCCATAGTGTTCGGGCTCGTCCCACCGGACCAAGGTTTCCCAGATGTGGTAGTTCGATTCGTAACGGTGCTGGTTGTAGGGCGGATCCAAGTAGGCCAAGTCCACCGGGCCTACGGCAGCAGCGGTGCTGAGCAAATCGCCAGCCAGCACCCGCCCCGGACCGGGGAGCAGTTCTGGCAGTCGCAGTTCTAGGGGTCGATGGGATCGGGGCGCCCACTGCTTGAGATAGGCCATCTGCACCCCGGTAGTCGAATCCACCCGGTCGGCGGCCAAGAGCAGTGATGTCAGCAGTACCGGAAAGAGTGCGGTACCGCGATAGTCCTCAATGGCGTCACGAATCGCATCGATTCGCTCGCCGTTATGTGGCTGGAAGAACTTAGCGTTTTGGCAGAAAACCTCAGTCACATAGCCCGGGCTGCCCGGAAGTTCGTTTAACCGCCGAATCTCGCCAGCAACTACGTCCACATCGATGTCACGCGCGTCAGTAGCGATGAAGCACTCAGCCAGAACGGAGGAGTAGGCCGCAGCATCTGCTGCTACGACCTCGATGTTCTGCCGCTTCAGTGCCTGCGCTACTCGGGTAGTGCCAGTGAACAGGTCTGCGGCAGTCGAGACGTCGGCCGCTTGGCTGGCTGCCGTCAAAGCGGGTACGAGTCGGCGCTTTGACCCCAGGTATTTCAGCACAGCACCTCGTCGAGTTAGTGGTGTCCCGAGGGTAGATCACAGTTCGCCAGCTCTGGTGTGGGCACGCCCAATGTCAGGGCTGGGTATTGCCCCCAACCGGGTGACAGGTGAGGATGGGGCATGGCCTCAGACGATGATGAAATCGCTCGTTTACTCCGAGAAGTAGACGCGATGACGGGGAGCGACAGCAGCGAATCACAGCCGTCAAGTGAACCCGCAGCTAGTACCGAGGTCGAGCCAGTGGCTGATAAGAGCAGTTCTGGGCGCGGCCGTTGGGTACCGATCGCCGCCGTCGCTGGTGGAGCGGCGGGAGCTGTCGTCGGCGGATTCTTATGGATGCTCCCGTTCGTGGACCCGGTGTCCACGGGGATTGGCGCTGCTGGCGGCGCGGCATTGGCAGCGGCTTTTGGTCGCCCACCGAAGTGGTTGTCTTAGCGTACGGCTGAGCGGACCTGATATCCCTGAGATGCCAGCCGCCATTCCGGGGTAGAAATAGGTCAGAATGTGAACGTGCCGAGTCCGCGTCGTGACTCGGTCGGCCCGAGGAGATCTGGTGACCCCACCCCGCGAGTCGGTTGCTCCGGCCCAGGACATTGCACGGCACTCGGCCACGCCGTACGACGAGATGTACGCCACCAGTGGTCAGCCGCGGCCAGACCAAGCCGGGTTGCTCGCGGCGCTACAGGAACTGGGGCCGGAGGGAATCTCCGAGCGAGGTCGGTTGCGCGATGCCTACCTTGATCAGCAGGGCATCACTTTCACGCTCTCCGGTCGCGAACGACCGTTACCGCTAGACCTCGTACCGCGGATCTTGACCGCGACCGAGTGGCAAGAAGTCGAGGCCGGTGTCGCTCAGCGAATCCGCGCGTTAGAAGCTTTTCTCTCCGATCTCTACGGCCGACAACAAGTACTCACCGATGGGATCCTGCCGCGGCGCTTGATCCTCACCTCTAGTCATTACCATCGGGCAGCCTTTGGTTTCGCCCCGCCCAACGGTGTTCGAATCCACGTGGCTGGTATCGATCTCATCCGCGATGAGGAAGGAAGATTCCGGGTCCTAGAGGACAACCTGCGAAATCCGTCCGGGGTCTCCTATGTGCTGGAGAATCGCCGGGCGCTGGCACATGTCCTGCCGGAGGTCTTCATCGGCCATCGTGTCCGTGGCGTGGAGGAGTATCCGGAGCGACTGTTCGATGCGTTGGTGGCAGCTGCCCCCAGCGGAATCGATGAACCGAATGTGGTGGTCCTGACCCCTGGCGTACACAACTCAGCCCACTATGAGCACGCATTCCTCGCGCGACGAATGGGTGTCGAGTTGGTGGAGGGTCGTGACCTCTACTGCAGGGACGGCTATCTGTGGATGCGGACCACTTCAGGACCGCAGCGTGTTCACGTCGTCTACCGTCGCATCGACGATGAGTTCTTGGATCCGCTGCATTTCCGGTTCGACTCAGTACTAGGCGTACCCGGATTGCTCAATGCCGCCAGAGCAGGTCTAGTCACTATCGCGAACGCGGTCGGCAACGGCGTCGCAGATGACAAGGCGATTTATCCGTACGTGCCAGATCTGATCGAGTACTACCTTGCCGAGAAGCCCATCCTGCCGAACGTGGACACCTATGACCTGCAGGATTCTGATCAACGCGACTTCGTCTTGGACCGGATTGATCGGATGGTCATCAAACCTTCGGACGCATCCGGCGGTGCTGGACTGCTGATCGGGACCAAGGCGACCGATGAAGAGTTGTCCAAGGCTAGGCAGCATGTCCTCGAGGATCCCCGCGGTTGGATCGCGCAACCCGTCGTCACGTTTTCGACCGCACCTACCGCGGTGGATGAAGGGAACCTGGGTGCGCGTCACGTGGATCTGCGTCCGTTCGCCGTGAACTCCGGTGACAAGATTTACGTCCTTCCTGGCGGGTTGACCCGGGTAGCGCTGCCGGAAGGATCGCTGGTTGTGAACTCCAGTCAAGGTGGCGGATCGAAAGACACCTGGGTGCTGGAGCCCGACGATGACACTGCGGTCCCACCGCCCCGACCGGAACGCAAAGTCCGGCGAGTACCGGACAGTTCTGTTGCCCGAAGTCACCCGCCTCGACCACACGGCGATCGGCAACGGCAACAAGAAAGCCAGCAGCAGCAGTCTGGTGGCGATGAGGAATGCTAAGTCGAATCGCGGAATCCTTCTTCTGGATCGGTCGCTATCTCGAACGTTCGGAAGCCACCGCCCGCCTGCTGGCAGAGCATCATCAACTCCTGGTGGAGGAGCGGACTGTCCCAGAAGAGGTGGGTTGCGCCGTTCTGTTGGATAGCCTCTCGTTGCCAGTCGAACGCGTATCCGACGCCTCGTCACTGGTAGGGGCGGTAATCGGGACCGTCGAAGATGCCTCGACAGTGGTTGGCTCGATTTCCGCAGCCCGGGAAAATGCCCGCGGGATTCGCGACCAGTTGTCAGTTGAGGTGTTTGAGGCGCTCAACGCCACCTACATTGCCTTGAGTCGAGGCCGGGTCTACGCCGCCAGTCCCGGCGTTGCGCTGCATCGGGTAGAGGAGCGGCTGCTCACCGTCAACGGAATCATCGAGTGGACGATGTCGCGGGATGAGGGGTACCTCTTCCTCAGCCTGGGCCGCTGCTTGGAGCGCATCGACATGATGGCGCGGCTGTTGGGTGTGCGACACGATCAGTTGTGGCCAGAGGGCGGCCCCGTCGCGACACTGCGTTCCGCCGGTTCCCTGAGCGCTTTTCAACGCACGCAGGATTCACTGGAAGGTGACTCGGTGCGACGCTTCCTCGTGCTCGATCCGGACTTTCCGCGCTCACTGCGCGCCTGCGCAGCCGGTGCGGAGTCCGCGGTGCGAGGGTTACAGCGGATCGGATCGAGCGACAGCGGTGATCTGCTGCGCGAAGTGGGCATGCTGCGGTCGCGGCTGGAGTACGCCGTCGATCCATCACCCGGTGAGGTCGACGCGCTGTGTGCTGACGCTCAAGCAGCTGCGGCTAGATCCAGTGATTCGGTGGCGCGGGGATTCTTCCATCAAGCTGGCACGATCGTGTGGAGCCACTGATGGCGGGAGGTCGAAGACTGGAGATCGTGCACCGATCCGGATACCGATACGTGACGGATGTGGTGGCCTCGTTCAACGAGGTCCGCATGAGACCGGCCGAGGTAGGCGGTCAACTGCTGGTGAGTCACACTCTGGAAGTAGAGCCGGGCGCGGTAGTGCACGCCTATCGGGACTACTGGGGTGCGGTTGTCGAAGCTTTCGACATTCATCACCCACATCGGGTCATGGAAGTTGTCGCAAGTTCAGTCGTGTTGACTCCCGCCGGTCATCCAGGTGCCCGAGGTGTCGATTGGTCTGACATCGCCGAACTCGCGGTGCAAGACCGGTACTGCGAGTACCTCATGCCCACCGGCTACGTCGACGAAATCGCGCCAGATGATCCCCGATACGCCATGGTGGAGCAGTTACGTGGGCTTGCTTCTCCTGCGGATGCCGTTCGAGCGGCGGTAGCGAATATCCACGAACATATGACCTACACCCCTGGTGTGACGTCGGTTTTCACCACGAGCGGTGAAGCCTGGGAAACGGGACAAGGGGTCTGCCAGGACTTTGCCCACGCGGCGCTATCGCTGTTGCGGACATTGCGGATTCCGGCCCGCTACGTCAGCGGGTACCTGCATTCTAAGGAGGAGGCAGTCGGCGAGACGGTAGTTGGCGAGAGCCACGCCTGGATCGAAGCGTGGTTCGGTGGTTGGGAGGCCTTTGATCCCACCAACCACCGCACCGTGGGGTCGGCGCATGTCAAGGTGGCGTCCGGTCGCGACTACTTGGATGTTCCGCCGTTGAAGGGACTGTATGCCGGCGGCGGCTCCGAGGCCCTTGGTGTGGAAGTTCAGATCACCCAGCTCGCCGGTGACGAGCAGATGCCCTGGTGAGCCGTCGGTGAGGTACTACTGCACCGGAACGTAGGACTGGAAGCCGGAGGCCGCCGCATCGGCGTATTCCACCGGAACTACCTGCTTGCCGAGGGGATTCAGTGACAACCGAGCGAGTTTGAAATTCGCGATGCCAAAGGGAATGCCGATGATGGTGATGCACAGTGCCACTCCGGCGAGGAACTGACCTAACGCCAGCCACCAACCCGCCAAAATGAACCAGAGCACGTTCCCAATCGCGCTGGCTAGGCCGGCGTCAGGATCGCGGATCACGGTTCGCCCGAACGGCCAGAGCGCGTATCCGGCCATCCGGAACGACGCGATGCCGAAGGGGATGGTGACGATGAGGAAGAACAACACGAACATGAATACGCCAGCGATGGCGTAGCCGATGGCGCTCCAAATCCCAGCCAGGACCAGCCAGAGCAGGTTCAGAATCACTCGGAGAATCTCCATGCGGTCATCGTGACAGATGCCAAGGCCTGATTCGGGGTGAGCAGCGCAACGGCCAAGTTCGCTTCTCTTCCGGTTGAGGGTCGCTCCGCCCGGCAATAGGGTGACCGTAGCGGCGGTAGTGCCTCCGGTTTGTCCCACAACGGCGCAACGGCAGAAGATTCGGCAACAGGTAGGAAGAGCAACTGATGGCTAAAACGAAGCGATCAACTGTCGAAGTTGTGGAAGGCGATATCACCACTATCTCGGTCGATGTGATGGTGAATGCCGCCAATGAAGCGCTCTTGCCCGGCGGTGGTGTCTGCGGTGCGATCCATAAGGCAGCAGGTCCAAGTCTGGCTGCGGAATGCCGCAACTTGGGTGGTTGCCGCACTGGTGCGGCCAAGGCCACCGCCGGTTACGGCTTGCCAGCGACACATGTCATTCACGCCGTGGGTCCGGTCTGGCAGGGCGGATTTTCGGGCGAGGATGATCTGCTTGCGAGCAGTTACCGGAGCGCCTTGGCCCTAGCTGATGAACTAGGCGCCAAGTCAGTTTCCCTACCTGCGATTTCCACGGGGATTTTTGGCTACCCGCCGGAGCGTGCCGCCGCGGTAGCAGTGAGTGCGGTTGAGGCTGCGGTTGCAGCCGGTGAGGCGCCCAAGCAGGTGCTGCTGTGTTGCTTCACACCGGAGTCCGCCGAACTTCATCGGCGGGCGTTGGCTAGCCGGAATAGCCAGTAGTGCCGAGGCGCCGGTAGGTTTGTCGGGTGACCCCGGACTCCCTAGCAGCGGCGATCGCTGCCGCATTGGAGCAGCTGCGTAGCGACGGCGTGCTCGCCATCGACGAGTTGCCTGCCATCACCGTTGAGCGCCCGCGTAACCGCGATCACGGTGACTATGCCACCAACATCGCGTTGGTCTTGGCTAAGCGGGCTGGTAAACCGCCACGTGAATTGGCGGAGGTGGTCGCGGAGCAGTTACGGGCTGTTGCCGGCATCGATTCAGTTGAGATCGCTGGCCCTGGCTTCATCAACATCCGGTTGGCATCGGCCGCGCAGGGAGCCATCGCCGCCGAGATCGTGGCAGCCGGTGACTCCTATGGCAACGGAGAGCTTTTAGCCGGGACGAGTTTCAATATCGAGTTCATCTCGGCCAACCCCACTGGCCCGCTGCACTTGGGTCATACCCGATGGGCGGCGGTGGGAGATGCGATCGCTCGGGTCCTCGCCGCGGCTGGGGCTGAGGTAGGCCGGGAATTTTACGTCAACGATCGTGGTGTCCAGATGGACAACTTCGGTCGCTCGATCGCTAATCTCGCTGCCGGGGAGCAGCCACCCGAAGACGGGTATCACGGCGCCTATGTGGCGGACCTCGCCGCAGAGATCTTGGCCGAACATCCCAAATACGCCGATCTCGCCGGGGAGGATCGTCTGGTTGCCTTTCGTGAGGCGGGCTACCAGCGACAGTTGCAGCAGCAGCAGCAAGTGCTGGAACTCTTTCGCACCCACTTTGATGTCTGGACTTCCGAGCGGACGTTGCACGAATCAGGTGCAGTGGAGCAGGGGCTCGCTCGGCTGCGGGAGCAAGGCCACGTGTATGAATCTGATGGCGCGTTGTGGCTGCGGACCACCGAATTTGGCGACGACAAGGACCGAGTGCTGATCAAAGCAGACGGTGAACTGACCTACTTCGCCAGTGACACCGCGTACTACATCGACAAGCGGCGGCGTGGCTTTGATATCTGCCTGTACTTGCTCGGAGCAGATCACCATGGGTATGTGGGCCGACTGCGGGCGGTGGCCGCCTGCGCCGGCGATGATCCGAACTACAACATCGAGATCCCTATTGGGCAACTAGTCAAGATGATGAAGGGTGGCGAAGAAGTCCGGCTATCCAAGCGTGCCGGCAATATCGTCTCGCTGGAGGACCTTGTCGATGAGGTCGGGGTAGACGCTGCTCGCTATTCCTTGATCCGCTACCCGGTGGATTCTCCGCTGACGCTGGACCTCGATCTACTCATCAAGCGCTCCAACGACAATCCGGTCTACTACGTGCAATACGCCCACGCCCGGATTTCCTCGGTGCTGCGCAATGCTGCTGAGTTGGGCATCGACTGGCGGCAGCAGGAGTTCGATCCGGGTCTGCTTGCGGATCCGGCGGAAGCAGCGCTGCTGGGGGTGCTGGCGGAGTTTCCGCGCATCGTTACCGGTGCTGCCGAACTGCGGGAGCCGCACCGGATTGCTCGCTACCTCGAGCAGTTGGCGACGGCCTATCACAAGTTCTACGACTCCTGCCGGGTGCTCCCACGTGGCGACGAAGAAGTAGACGCGACTGGTGTGGCCCGACTGTGGCTGTGCGCCGCTACCCGTCAGGTAGTGGCCAATGGCCTGCGGCTGTGTGGCGTATCGGCCCCGGAGCGCATGTAGTTCTGCACCCCGCACACGTGCCGTAGTCGGCAAGGGGCGGCTAGCCTGGGAGACATGCCAGCACACCCCGCCGGACCCCGCCACGGTGACATCGTGGACCCGCACCCCGCTCCCGATGCACCGGCAGTGGCCGGTTCGCTCGATCCAGCCGTGTGGCCGCAGTCTGCGACTCGGGCCGACAATGGAGCCCTGCACGTCGGCGGCATGGATGTGCGCGACATCGTGGCAGAGTGCGGAACCCCGGCAGTCATCTACGACGAACAGCATGTCCGTGATGCGGCTCGTGCCTACGCTGAGGCCTACAGCAGCCAAGGTGCGGACTGTGACGTCTACTACGCCGGTAAAGCCTTCTTGACCACTCGGATCGCGCGCTGGATCGCCGACGAGGGGGTACGGCTAGACGTCTGCACCGGCGGCGAACTGGAGATTGCGCTTCGGGCGGGCGTTGACCCGGCCCGGCTGCTGTTTCACGGCAACAACAAAAGCGAAGCGGAGATTCAAGCGGCGCTGAGTGCTGGTGTTGGCCGATTTGTAGTGGATTCCTTCACCGAGATTGCCCGATTAGGGCAGCTAGCAACTGAACAGGGCGTCACCACTGGGGTGCTGGTGCGGGTCACTGTGGGAGTGGAGGCGCACACCCACGAATACATCGCTACCGCGCACGAAGACCAGAAGTTCGGTCTGGGGCTTTCGGACGGCAATGCTGCCGAGGCTGCCCATCGGGTAGCCACGATGCCCAACCTCGAGCTCCTAGGACTGCATTCTCACATCGGTTCCCAGATCTTCGATCCGGCCGGATTTGAGGTGGCTGCCCGGCGACTGGTGGAGTTGGCCGCAAAGCTAGCCGCTGAGGGCATCACCATCGGTGAGTTGAACTTGGGCGGTGGCATGGGGATCGCTTATTTGCCCGGTGATGACCCACTTGCGGTGGCAGATATGGCCAAGCAGATTGTTGCGGCGGTACGTGCGGAGTGCGAGCAATCCGGGCAGCCCATGCCGCGATTGGCCGTCGAACCTGGGCGAGCGATCGTCGGCACTGCTGGGATCACGCTGTACACCGTAGGGACGATCAAGCGGATTGAGTTGGATGCGGGTGGCAGTCGCACCTACGTTTCGGTGGACGGTGGCATGAGTGACAACATTCGTACCGCCCTCTACGACGCGGAATACACCGCGGTGCTGGCCAACCGTGAGTCGGCATCGGAACCGGAACTGTGTCGGATCGTCGGTAAACACTGCGAGAGCGGCGACATCGTGGTGCGAGATGTGTGGTTGCCGGGAGATATTGCTACCGGCGATCTGATCGCCGTCGCGGCCACCGGTGCCTATTGCCGGGCGATGGCCAGCAACTACAACGCGGTACCCCGACCCCCCGCCATGGGAGTGCGGGATGGTCGACTCAGCACGCTGTTGCGGCGGGAGACCGTGGTCGACATGTTGGCGTTGGATCCTGGGCTGTGACTCAACTGATCGGCTGGCTGCGGTGCCGGTTGTCGGGAACTAGGTCGGCGGTTGCCGCGCGAGTCGATAGAATGTCCTGTGCCTTCTGACTCGACCACCCCTGCTCAACCCGCTCCGGCCTCAGCCAGCGATCGGGAGATCACTGTCGCGTTGCTGGGCGGCGGCACCGTCGGATCGCAGGTGTCGCGCATCCTGACTGACTCTGCAGATGATCTGGCTGCTCGTGTCGGTAGCCGACTGCGACTGGTCGGTGTGGCTGTTCGCGATACCGGCAAAACTCGACCCGGGATTCCGGCGGAATTGGTTACTGACGACGCTGCTGCGCTTGCCGCCTCCGGGGCAGACATCGTGGTGGAGCTGATTGGTGGCATTGAACCGGCCGCCAGCTACATCAGTGCAGCGCTGGAAGCAGGTTCCAGTGTCATCTCGGCGAACAAGGCGTTGATGGCGGAGCGCGGTGGCGAACTCCACGCTTTAGCCGAAAAACAGGGCGTTGATTTGTACTACGAAGCTGCGGTGGCCGGAGCGATTCCGCTGTTGCGGCCGTTGGGCGATTCACTGGCTGGTGATCGGGTGCGCACGGTGCTGGGCATCGTGAACGGCACCACGAACTACATCCTGACCCGGATGGATGAAGAGGGAGCCGACTACGCAGCAGTGTTGGCTGACGCGCAACGACTGGGCTACGCCGAAGCGGATCCCACCGCAGACGTGGGTGGGCTAGACGCGGCGGCCAAAGCCGCCATTTTGGCCAGCTTGGCCTTTCACACCCGAGTGACCGGCGCAGACGTGTACTGCGAGGGGATTACGGAAGTGACCGGCGCCGATGTCGCGGCCGCCCGAGACATGGGCTTTGTCATTAAGTTGCTAGCGATCGCCGACTCGACCCCCTCCGGTGAAGGAGTCTGTGTGCGCGTGCATCCGACGATGGTGCCGCGCACTCATCCGTTGGCCTCAGTGCGCGGTGCGTTCAATGCG
Organism: Actinomycetes bacterium; assembly: GCA_022599915.1. Lineage (NCBI taxonomy): Bacteria > Bacillati > Actinomycetota > Actinomycetes > Actinomycetes bacterium. Next base: position 63,584 of record JAHZLH010000026.1, on the reverse strand, counting down.
GTCTTCGTTGAGGCCGACGCTGCCGGTGAGGTGATGTTCTACGGGCAGGGCGCCGGCGGCGAGCCGACTGCCTCAGCCGTCCTCGGTGATCTCGTCACCGCCGCGCGAAATCGGGTGAGTGGCTCTCGCGGTGCGGCATCTTCTACCTACAACGACGTAGCTATCCTGCCGATCGGCGAGGCGAGCACGAGCTACTACGTCAATCTGCATGTGGCAGACCAGCCCGGTGTCCTCGCGGAGATCTCTCAGGTCTTCGCTGACCACGGCGTCAGCATCCTGGCCGTTCGACAAGATGGCCAGGGTGAGGCAGCCGGGTTGATCATCCGCACCCACGCGGCCAAGGAATCTGCGTTGTCTGCCACGATCGATCAAGTGTCCGGACTGGCGTCGGTCAAACGCGTGGTCGGTGTGATGCGAGTGGTGGGTGAGCAATGACCGCGATAACAACCGCCGCCCAGTGGCGCGGCATCATGACCGAGTACGCCGATCGGCTGCCGATCGGGGAGGCTGTGATCAGTCTGTGCGAGGGCGGCACGCCACTCATCCGTTCCGAATACTTCAGTGCTGAGGTCGGAGCGGAAGTATGGCTGAAGTTCGAGGGTGCCAACCCCACTGGTTCCTTCAAGGACCGCGGTATGACCATGGCGATTTCTCGAGCCGTGGACGATGGGGCGAAGGCAGTTATCTGCGCTTCCACTGGCAATACCAGCGCAAGTGCCGCCGCCTACGCGGGCAAAGCGGGTTTGATCTCGGCCGTCCTTATCCCATCCGGCAAGATCGCTCGGGGGAAACTCGCTCAGGCGATCGTGCACGGGGCGACCTTGCTGGCAGTGGACGGAAATTTTGATGATTGTCTGACCCTGGCTCGCCAGCTGGCGGACGACTACCCGGTCTCGCTGGTGAATTCGGTGAATCCGGTCCGAATTCAGGGCCAAAAGACCGCCTCATTCGAGATCGTAGATGCGTTGGGAGATGCACCCGACATTCACTGTTTGCCGGTGGGTAACGCGGGCAATATCACGGCCTATTGGCTCGGTTATCAGGAGTACCAGCAGTCGGGTCCCGCGCAGCAAACCCCGCAGATGTGGGGCTATCAGGCCAGCGGCGCGGCTCCGATCGTGACCGGCGCCCCAGTCGCACAGCCCGAAACGGTGGCCACTGCTATTCGAATCGGTAATCCGGCTTCCTGGCAGCAAGCTGAAGCGGCCCGGGATGAATCTGGTGGTGTGATCGAAGCAGTCACCGACGACGAAATCTTGGCCGCCTACCGGCTGCTCGCCCGCCACGATGGCGTATTTTGCGAACCGGCAAGCGCCGCGGGAGTTGCCGGACTGCTGAAGCGCTCCGCCGCCGGACTCGTGCCGGCAGACAGCCGAATCGTGTGCACTCTGACCGGAAATGGGCTCAAAGATCCACAGATCGCGTTGGCAGGTGCCGCTGAGCCGGTGGTCATCCCGCCGTCCGCAGTTGCCGCAGCGCAGCAACTGGGTCTGGACCAGTGACCAAACCGCCCCGATCCCGGGTGGGGATTTCTGTACCGGCAACTAGCGCCAATCTCGGCCCTGGTTTCGACAGTTTTGGACTTGCGTTGGATATTCGCGACGTTTACGTCGCCGAGGTGGTGGAAACTCCCGGCGTGGCCGTGGTGTCCTCGGGGGTAGACAGTGATGATCTGCCGCGCGATGAGTCTCATCTGGTGGCCCGCTCAATGTTGCTTGGCTGCGAACGGCTGCACCTTGACGTGCCCGGTCTGCGAATCACCTGCCGCAACGCCATTCCGCAGAGTCGTGGCATGGGGTCGTCGGCAGCTGCCATTGCTGGTGGGGTGGCATTGGCCTATGCGTTGGCGGGTGACATCGCCGACTCTGCCGGGGAGATTCTGCAACTAGCAGCCGAAATCGAAGGCCATCCGGACAATGTTGCCCCGGCGGTACTGGGTGGATTCACGATTGCCTGGACCCAAGCCGATGGCACCGCGCGCGCGATTTCGCAGCCAGTTGCCGCGGACGTGGCTGCGGTATTGCTCGTCCCAGCCGCCACTAGCCCCACTGTCGCTGCACGAGCCGCTCTGCCCGCCGAGGTGCCACTAGCTGATGCCGTACACAACTCTTCTCGCTCAGCGTTGCTCACGGTGGCGTTGACCAGCCGGCCGGATTTGTTGTTCGACGCGACCGCTGATCGACTGCATCAGGAACAACGTCGATCGGGATACCCGGTAGCTATGGAACTCGTGGACACGCTGCGCAGCGAAGGTATTGCTGCGGTGGTGTCGGGTGCAGGGCCGACAGTCTTGGCACTGGGGAGTCGCGAATCGCTGGCTCACCTTGCTGAGTCAGGCTATTCCGGGTTTTCAACTCGGCCCGTGTCCTTTGGTCCCGGCCTGCGGCTGCTGGCGGAATGAACTGGCAGCAACGCAACTCACTCGCGGTATCGCTCCGCGGGTCAACTGAGCCGAACCCGCCGAGCGTCGGGGGTACTGCCGCTACGGATTTCGTCGTGCTACTGTGAAGACATCACCGACGGCCAGATCGTCACCTGTGAGACATCGCAATCCGAAACTTCGCAGTTCTCGTTCATTTCCTTTGTCGTCGGTTCCACAAAATTCTGATGCCAATAGGTCATCAGTGATAGCCCCAGAAGGGTAAGTACAAGTGGCAAACACCATCTCTGACGATAAGCCGGCTCAGTCTTCGGCACAGGGATCAGATCTTTCGTCTATGCTCCTCCCCGATCTGCGCAAATTGGCGCAAGGGATGGGGATCTCCGGCGCCAGCACAATGCGCAAGGGTGACTTGGTTAGCGCCATCGGCCAGCAAGGTTCAGGCAAGGCGAAGTCGGATTCGAATAACACCGGGAAATCCGGGGGAAGTCGCAACGGCGAGCAAGGCGAAACTCAGCGCGAAGACGCCAAATCCAATGATTCCGGCGACGAGCAGCGCAACGATTCGGATTCCTCGGAGCGCACGAGCAACGACGGTGGTAGAAACCGCAGCCGGCAGCGCAACGGCAAGGGCAACGAGCAGCGCAACGATAAAGGCGACGACAAGGGCAACGAGCAGGACAATGAGCAGTCCGGTGACTCGGACTCCGACAACCGGCGCCGTGGCGATCAGCAGGACGGAAACCAGGGCGGGCAACGTCGTTCTCGCCGTCGGGGTCGCGATCGGAACAATCGCCGCGGCCGCGACCGTGACGCCGAGCCGGTGATCAACGACGATGACGTGCTGGTGCCCGTTGCCGGCATTTTGGATGTGCTGGACAACTACGCTTTCGTCCGCACCTCCGGCTACCTGCCCGGTCCCGACGACGTCTACGTCTCGCTGTCTATGGTCCGGCGATTGGGTATGCGCAAGGGTGACGCCGTAACTGGCGTGATCCGGCAGCCCAACGAGGGTGAACGGCGCGAAAAGTTCAACCCGTTGGTTCGGGTGGACACCCTGAATGGCATGTCGGTGGAAGATTCCCGGCAGCGCTCAGATTTTTCCAAGCTGACTCCGCTGTACCCGCAGCAGCGGCTACGGCTGGAAACTGATCCTGCCAATCTCACCACCCGCGTCATCGACATCGTTTCCCCGATCGGTAAGGGGCAACGTGGCTTGATCGTGTCACCGCCCAAGGCCGGTAAAACCATGGTGTTGCAGGCCATCGCGAATGCGATCACGGCTAACAACCCGGAGTGTCACCTGATGGTGGTGCTGGTGGATGAGCGTCCGGAGGAAGTTACCGACATGCAGCGCTCAGTCAAGGGTGAGGTTATCTCCTCAACCTTCGACCGGCCTGCAGACGATCACACCACGGTCGCGGAACTCGCTATCGAACGCGCCAAGCGACTCGTTGAGATGGGCCACGACGTTGTCGTGCTGTTGGACTCGATGACTCGACTCGGTCGTGCTTACAACTTGGCGGCTCCGGCATCCGGTCGCATTCTGTCCGGTGGTGTCGATTCGGCGGCGCTCTATCCGCCGAAGAAGTTCTTCGGTGCCGCTCGCAATATCGAAAACGGTGGCTCGCTCACCATCTTGGCCACCGCGCTGGTGGAAACTGGCTCGCGGATGGACGAAGTGATCTTCGAAGAGTTCAAGGGCACCGGCAACATGGAGCTCAAGTTGGACCGGCGGTTGGCCGACAAGCGGATCTTCCCCAGTGTGGATGTCGATGCATCTGGCACCCGCAAGGAAGAACTGCTTATGACCGCCGAGGAACTTAAGATCGTGTGGAATCTGCGCCGGGTGCTGCATGCCTTGGAGGTGCAGCAGTCGATCGAACTGCTGCTCACCAAGCTGCGTGACACTAGGAGCAACTACGACTTCCTCTCCCAAGTGCAGAAAACTACGCCCACTGCGAACGGGGACAGCTCTGCTGAGTAGTTGCACTTGGCTGTAACCCCCTCGCCGTGTGACAATCATCGGCGGACCGGTTCACGCGTTTCGCGACCCGGACCCTAGAAGGAGACAACGATGAAACCCGATATTCATCCCGCTTACGGCGAGACCCAGGTCACTTGCACCTGTGGCGAAACTTTTACCACCCGCAGCACTGCGGCTGATGGGGCTATCCACGCTGATGTGTGCTCGAAGTGCCACCCGTTCTACACCGGCAAGCAGAAACTGCTGGACACTGGTGGTCGCGTCGCCAAGTTCGAGAAGCGGTTCGGCAAGTCCGCGGACAAGGACAAATAATCCGGTCCGGGCTGCTTTTCCTGCCCCGGTGAGGATCTAACGTGTTCGAAGCCTGCGAGGAAATCCTTGCGGAATACACCGACATCGAGCAGCAGCTCGCGGATCCCGCTATCCATGCTGATCAAGCACAAGTGCGTCGGCTGGGACGGCGGTTTGCCGAACTTCGCCCGGTCATTGCCGCCTACCGTGACTGGCAACAACTGACTGAAGATGTTGCCGCCGGGGAAGAGCTAGCCGAGGAAGACGCCGCCTTCGCAGAGGAAGCCGCGGAACTCACCGCCCAACTGGACGAAGCCGCTGAGAAACTTCGGCTGCTGCTGGTCCCTCGCGATCCGATGGACAGCAAAGACGTGATCCTCGAGGTCAAAGCAGGTGAGGGCGGTGCGGAATCGGCTCTGTTTGCGGCCGATCTGCTGCGGATGTACCAGCGCTATGCGGAACGGCACGGTTGGAGCCACCAAATCCTGGAACTGGAAGAGTCGGATCTCGGCGGAGTCAAAGATGCCGCGCTGGCAGTTCGAGCTCGCGGTGCGGTGGACCCCGACGATGCGCCATTTGCCCGGTTGAAGTTCGAAGGCGGCGTGCACCGAGTGCAGCGGGTGCCGGTCACCGAATCCTCCGGTCGAATTCACACCTCAGCGGCTGGCGTGCTGGTACTGCCAGAGGCCGAGGAAATCGACGTGCAGATCGATTCCAATGATTTGCGGATTGATGTTTATCGCTCCTCGGGGCCTGGCGGTCAGAGCGTCAACACGACCGATTCGGCGGTGCGGATCACCCACGAGCCCACCGGCGTAGTGGTGTCGTGCCAGAACGAAAAGAGCCAACTGCAAAATAAAGAGCAAGCCATGCGAATCTTGCGGTCCCGCTTGCTCGCGGTGGCCCAGGAAGAGGCAAATCAACAGGCCTCAGATGCTCGCAGATCGCAGGTGCGCACCGTGGATCGCAGCGAGCGAGTGCGGACTTACAACTTCCCGGAGAATCGCATCTCCGACCACCGGGTCGGCTTCAAGGCCTACAACCTCGATCAGGTACTCGATGGGGAAATCGACGCAGTGATTCAGTCGCTTGTGGATGCCGACATGGCGGAGCGATTGTCCGCGGGGGGCGGATGAGTAGGCCATTGCCAGCCGCGCTGCAGGAGTGGGAAAGGCAGTTGCGGGCCGCTGGGGTTCCCAGCCCGGCGCAGGATGCGCGGGCACTGGCCGCCACGGTGTTGTCAGCGGAGCCGATCGCGGTGGCGCTACGGCCAGACTTATCGGACGCTGATCGGGCTCGGATCGACGAGTTGGTCCGGCGACGAGCAAAGCGGGAGCCGCTGCAACACATTGTGGGTACCGCGCCGTTCTTGGATCTGGAACTCATCGTGGGCCCGGGGGTCTTTGTGCCTCGGCCGGAGACCGAAGTGCTGGCGGTGTGGGCGATTGATTGGCTGGCAACCTGCGGCGACGCTCCGATCGCAGTCGATCTGTGCAGCGGTAGTGGTGCGTTGGCGTTCGCCTTAGCCACTCGGGTTCCGGGTGCTCGGGTGACGGGAGTGGAGTTGTCAGCCGCGGCGCTGTCCTATGCGGAAAGAAACCTGCAGCGCTATCTGGACCGGCTCGGCACGGCTGAATTGGAGTTCCGCGCCGGTGATGCCACTGACCCACAACTACTGCCAATGCTGTCCAGCAACGTCGATTTAGTCGTGTGCAATCCGCCATATATCCCCAATGAGGCGATTCCGCGGGACCCGGAAGTGCGTGACTACGATCCGGAGCTGGCGCTGTATGGCGGTCCGGACGGTCTGGCTGTGGTGCGGAAGATGTTGCCGGTGGTGCGGCGACTGTTGCGGCCCGGTGGTCGACTGGCGATGGAGCACGGCGATCTGCAGGGCGACGACCACGGTCTCCCCGGTCTGATCAAGGCGGCCGGCGGGTTCACTGACGTGGTGGATTACCCGGATCTGGCGGGTCGACCTCGATTTACTACGGCGGTCTTGGCCGACTGACTGAGCAGTCTCAGGCACAATCGGGCCATGAGCCGGATCCTAGATTGCACCGAACTCGATGATCGGCCGCAGCGGATCCGCAGCGCGGCCGCGGCACTACGCCGGGGTGACATCGGCGTGATCCCCGACCAATCGATGTACACCCTGGTGTGTGATGCCTTTTCCCGCACCGGAGTCGATGCCATCCGCGCTCTGAAGGGCAACAGCAGCCACCCACTGTCGATCTTGGTGGGCAAACCAGTTACTACCGATGGCGTGGCTTCCAACATTCCGAAGTACGCCCGCGATCTCATGTCGGCCTTCTGGCCGGGGCCGCTGACGCTGCTGTTGCGGCAGCAGCCGAGCCTCGCCTGGCCGCTCAGTTCCCCGGGTGTAGCAGTTCGGATGCCACTGCACCCAGTCATGTTGGATCTAGTGCGAGAACTTGGTCCCACGGCGGCTACCTCCGCCAATAACCCGGGTTTTCCCCCGGTGCGTACTCCGGCAGAATTCGAGCAGCAGCTCGCAGGAGAGGTGGATGTTTTCTTGGACTGCGGTCCGCTCAACGACTCTGGCCGCAGCACCGTTGTTGACGCCACCGGCCAGTTCCCGGTCGTGCGTCGCGAGGGGAATATCAGCCCTAGCGCCGTCACGGAGGTCTGTGCGGAAGTGATGCCGGAAGGCTCGTGATTACGCCGCGCGGGCACGGCAAATCCCACCAGATCGGTATCCGCCGTAGACTTAATGCATGACGCAACAGCAGCCCCCGTTCTGGGGACCGGATTTCACCGCCCTGCAATCAGAGGATCCCGAGATCGCTGGTGTGCTGATCGACGAACTAGACCGACTTCGTGGCGGTCTGCAGTTGATCGCCAGCGAGAATCTCACCTCACCTGCGGTTCTTGCCGCTTTGGGGTCGACGTTGTCGAACAAGTACGCCGAGGGCTACCCCGGTCGTCGCTACTACGGTGGCTGCGAAGAGGTAGACCGCGCGGAACTGATCGGCATCGATCGCGCCAAGGAACTCTTCGGTGCCGAGCATGCAAATCTGCAGCCGCACTCCGGCGCTAGCGCCAACCTGGCCGCCTACGGTGCCTTCGTGAAACCAGGCGAGAAGGTGCTGGCTATGAGTCTGCCGCACGGTGGTCACCTGACGCATGGTTCCAAGGTCAACTTCTCCGGTAAGTGGTTCGACGTCATCTCCTACGGTGTCCGTGAGGACGACGAACTCATCGACTACGACCAAGTCCGCGAACTGGCGCGTGAACACCGGCCCAAGTTGATCATTTGTGGCGCCACCGCCTACCCCCGGCTGATTGATTTCGCGGCGTTCCGGGAGATTGCCGACGAGGTGGGCGCGGTACTGATGGTGGATGCAGCGCACTTCGTGGGTCTGGTGGCCGGCAAGGCGATCGCCAGTCCGGTTCCCTACGCCGACGTCGTTACCTTCACCACGCACAAGGTGCTGCGCGGTCCGCGGGGCGGCATGATTCTGTGTCGCGAAGAACACGCCAAGGCCATCGACAAGGCGGTCTTTCCGATGATGCAGGGTGGCCCGCTGATGCACGCGGTTGCCGCCAAGGCGGTGGCCCTGCGCGAAGCGTCTAGTTCAAATTTCCAGAACTACGCCACTCAGGTCATCAGCAACGCGCAAGCGTTGGCCGACAACTTGGCTGCGGAGGGGATGCGGGCAGTTTCCGGTGGCACCGACACCCATCTGGCACTCATCGATCTTCGAGAGTTGGACGTCACCGGTGCTGAGGCAGAGGAACGCTGTGGTGCCGCCGGCATCACCCTAAATAAGAATGCGATTCCCTACGATCCGCAGCCGCCAGCCGTGGCCAGTGGAATCAGGGTCGGTACCCCGTGCCTGACCACACAAGGCATGGGCTCAGCGGAGATGAAGGGGGTTGCCTCGCTGATCGGACGCGCAGTGCGTGACGCTGATGGCAGCCAAGCCGCCCAAATCCGGGCAGAAGTGGGTGAACTGGTCCGAGCGTTCCCTGCCTACCCACTCGGCTGATCCATGCGCGAATACCTGCTGTGCCTAGTCGCAGCAGCAGCCATCACCTACTTCGCGACTCCAATAGCTAGGGAGATCGCGGTCAAGTGGGGTGCCATGGCGGAGGTTCGGGATCGAGACGTTCACTCCATGCCTACGCCACGGCTGGGCGGACTGGCCATCTTTGCTGGCCTGTGCGCGGCCATCCTCGTGGCCAGCCAGCTCACCCTGATTGGGCAGGTCTTTGAGGGCGGTGGCACCGAGATAGCGGCGCTACTCGGGGCCGCAGTGGTGCTGCTTGTCGTGGGCATGGTGGACGATAGATGGACGCTCGACCCGCTTACGAAGTTCGCCGGCCAAGTACTGGCTGGCGGCATCATCGCCTACGGCGGTATTGCGATCTCCTGGTTGCCGATCGGCGGTATTTTCGTGCTCGATCCGCTGAGCAGTGTGCTGATCACCGTGTTCGTGGTCGTGTTGACGATCAACGCGATCAACTTCGTCGACGGCCTCGACGGCTTGGCTGCCGGCATTGCCGGCATTGCCGCCGCGGGGTTCTTCGCTTACTCCTACCTGTTGAGTGTGGAAAACGGGTTCGACCGGGCCGCCTTGGCTACGTTGACGTCCGCTGCACTGGTGGGAGCGTGTCTGGGTTTCTTGCCGCATAACTTTTTCCGAGCTCGGGTCTTCATGGGCGACACGGGATCGATGCTGCTGGGACTGCTGCTCGCGACCAGCACCGTCACGCTCGTGGGCCGAGTAGACCCCACCGCCGTCGGTTCGGCCACCTTGGCCCCAGCTCTGTTGCCACTACTGCTTCCCCTCGTCGTGCTGGCGCTGCCCTGGCTGGACCTGCTGATGGCAGTGCTGCGCCGCACCTGGGCCGGCCGGTCTCCCTTCGCGCCTGACAAAGAGCATCTTCACCATCGCATCATGGAAATGGGGCACAGCCATCGCGGCGCAGTTTTGCTGCTGTACGGCTGGGCGATAGTGCTCACCAGCACTGTGGTGGCGCTGGTTTTCCTGCCAGTCGGTGTAGCTCTCGGCGGCGGTCTATTGCTGCTCGCGTTGGTGATGTTGGTGTTGCGCAGCCCACCCGGACAGCGGTTGTCGCAGGATCAGCCCAAAGTCGAGGCGTCCTGATCGGCTCAATTCCGCTGATAACCTTGGCTGGTGGACGAATTCAACCAGTCGATTCTTCGGGGGGCCGCGCTGCCCACCCTGATCGCCGGTCTTGGCGCAACCATCGTTGCCTGGTTCGTGGGCGGAGTACCCGCAGTCGTAGGTGCTGCGTTGGGAACGGCCATCGTGCTGGGTTTCTTCCTCGCGGGGCAGTTTGTTCTTGCCTCAGTGCTGCGCAATAACCCGGCAATGGCCACATCGATGGCCATGCTGTTGTACCTACTCAAAATCGGGTTCCTGTTGGTGCTGCTCCTGCTGTTGCAAGGGGTTACCGCCTTCGATACCCGCGTCTTTGCTTTCACTATTCTGGTGTGCACACTGGTATGGACGGCTGCTGAAGCCTGGGTATTGGCCAAGAGCAAGGTCCTCCTAGTGACACCGGATGATGTGCCAGCTGGAGTGCAAGAGTTCGCGAAAGACACCTCGCAGACCAATCAGCAGCAATAATCGTGCTAGCGACGTTGGCCTGTTGATGGGCGAGCGACTGGAGGCCCGATGCATACTGCTGCCGAGGGCCCTCGCCGTCGTGGTGGCGGAAGCACAGTCCTGATCGTTCGCGCGGCCGACGCCGCGGTGAATGAGATCACCTCGTACTTTGTCGAACGTGCGGGCGCCGAACTCGCTGTTGGCCCCGAGGAAGCCGAGCGACTTGTCCGGGCGGCAGTTAGCCGGGCACGGCCTTACCGATTGGTTTTGGTGGCAGCAGCGCAGCTGGCCGGTCTACCCACCCGGATCAAGTCTGTCTCGGGGACCGAGGGGACAAAGATTCTGCTGATCGCTGAAGAGCCGCCATCGGCCGATGAACGTGAAGTGGCCGTCGATGCGGTGGTGCCGAGCATCCTCAATTTGGCTCAGGTAGTCCAGATGGTTCGCCTACTGGCGGGAATCTCGCTGCCCGATCCCGAGGAGTCACCATCGACAGCGGAACATCCGGTCGGCATGGTGTTGTTGGTTGAGGACGACCTGGTGAGTCAGCGGCTTGCTGGCAGCATGTTGGCCGAACTTGGAATCGAATGTCAGGTTGCCGGCAACGGTCGGGCTGGCCTGGCAGCCGCGCAACAGCGGGAGTTCGATGCAGTACTGATGGACTGCATGATGCCCGGAATGGATGGTTATGCCGCAACTCGGCTACTGCGAACTTTGCCCGGCAGTGTGTCGCAACTGCCGATTATTGGCATGTCGGCTGGCGTCAGTGATGAAGACCCCATGCGCTGCCAAGCCGCTGGCATGGATGGCTATTTGCCGAAGCCCTTCGACCTCGACCAACTAGCTGAGCAATTGCGGAACTGGTTGCCTGGAATCTCCAGGCCCGATGTCGATCTGCCCGATCAGTCAGATCGATGGGAGTCTGCCGGTGCGGCAGATGCGATCAGCAAGATCGGGAATGGCGACGACCCGATCGACGACACTGCCTTGGCGAAACTGGCAGATCGGCTCCCGGCCGATCGAATGGCACGTCTGGTGGGGACGTTCCTGGGTGAGACGCCGAAGTTGTTGCAGCGGATGACTACAGCGGCAGCCGCGGGCGACTTTGCGGAACTACGACTCGCAGCACACTCGTTAAAGGGCAGTTCCGCTTTTCTCGGTGCCGGCGAACTGTCTGGATCGGCGAAAGCCGTGGAGAAGGCCGCAGAACGGGAACAAGCAGTCACCGACATGATCGGGGAAGCGGCGGTCGCATTTGATCACGCACGTGCCGCCCTGCTGAATCGCTACCCGACCGCTGCCACGGTTTAGCGGCTAGTTGGCCGCCAGCACCTCTTCAGCGGTGACCCAGGACAGCTCTTGTGCGGTCGCCACAGCTTCGTACGTGATCTGCCCCTGATGAACATTCAGGCCGGCCCGCAAATGCGGATCATCCAGCAGCGCTTGCCGGTAGCCCTTGTCCGCTAGGGCCAAGGCGAACGGGAGGGTGGCGTTGTTGAGCGCGAAGGTGGAGGTGCGCGCAACGGCGCCCGGCATGTTAGCGACGCAATAGTGCACCACGCCGTCGACTACGAAGGTGGGGTCAGCGTGGGTAGTGGGGTGCGAGGTCTCCGCGCAGCCTCCCTGGTCGATAGCGACGTCAACAATCACTGAGCCGTTGCGCATCTTGGCCACCATATCGGCGGAGATGAGTTTGGGTGCGCCGGCGCCGGGGACCAGTACCGCGCCAATCACCAGATCAGCGTCCATGACCTGGTGTTCGATGGCGTCCGTCGTGGAGTAGATGGTTTGCAGCATCGAACCGAACTGTTGGTCCAACTCGGCCAATCGATGCAGATTCTTGTCGATGACCGTGACCCAAGCTTCGAGACCCATAGCCATCCGTGCCGCGTTCGCCCCCACGACGCCGCCGCCAACAACGACCACCTTGGCTGCCGGAACCCCCGGCACACCTCCGAGTAGTTGCCCACGGCCACCCTGGTGTACTTCGAGACAGTGTGCTCCCGCTTGGATTGACATGCGGCCCGCGACCTCAGACATCGGCGCCAGGAGCGGGAGTCCACCGTAGTGATCGGTCACCGTCTCGTAGGCAATGGCCACGCAATCGGAATCGATCAGCCCTTGGGTCTGCACCGGATCGGGCGCCAAGTGCAGGTAGGTGAACAGAATTTGATCGGGTCGCAGCATGGCGGTTTCTTCTGGCTGCGGTTCCTTCACTTTGACGATCATGTCCGCCCGCTCAAAGATCTCGGCTGCCGTTGCCACGATGCTGGCACCAGCTCGTTGGTACATCTCATCGCTAATGCCGATCGTCCGGGCTCCGTCGTGTTGCACGATGACCTCGTGACCATGCCGGACAAGTTCTCGGACCGAGCTAGGAGTGAGCCCGATCCGATATTCATGAATCTTGATCTCTTTGGGAACCCCGATCAACATGCTTTCTCCCTGGCCGGCTTCTCGAATTCCAACTTTTGCTTCCCAGTACCAAACTTCTGGAAGGGGAACCGTAGTGCATGACGCCCTACTGGAGTGGAATCCAAATCTGGCATCAACATTATCGCAGGAATCCGTGACTGAAGAGAGGCTGCGTACCGGATTTCATGGCTTCGTGCTCATTAGATTCCGACCGGCAATGTGCCCACCCGGGGAGCAGGATGGCTGAAAGGCCGGGGAATATCACGACCTGCGACCCCCGGGCAGGACGATACAACCCGCTACCTGATAGTTTTCGGGCCGTGAACGTCACGACCCACACCTCGCAGACTGCAGATGCAGCCCGAGTTACCGGGAATCAGGCGTGGTCCAGCATGAGCCGAATCATTGCGGGCATGGTCCTGTACGGTGCGTTGGGTTTTGCCATCGGATCTTGGCTGGGTAACCCGCAAGCGGGACTAGCGGTGGGCGTTATTGTTGGCGTCGCGCTTGGTTTGCTGCTTACATCAGCGATCATTGGTCGGCTCGGTGGCGCGAATCAGGCGTTGGAGTTGCGTGGCAGTGCCAACAGCTGGTCGGCCAAGATGTCACGTGCACGTATCCAACGGGCTAGTGAGGGGCAGACACCGTGATCACTACTCCCGCTTCATCGTGGGGCTGCAGCGCCGCTGACGGATGCGATTTCCCGGCGCCAGGCGTCGATATTTTCTTTGGTTTTGACCCGACGTTCTCCTTCACCCTTTTCGGTGTCGAGTTTGTCTTCGACAAGCCGATGGTTTTGCTGTTCCTGGGCGTCATCGTGGTGGTGGGCTTCTTCATGTACGCCTTCCGGAACCCCAAGATTGTTCCTAAGGGCGCGCAGAATGTTGGAGAGTTGGGCTATACCTTCATCCGTGACGGCATTGTGCGGGAGAACATTGGTAAGGGCGGCGAAAAGTTCGTACCACTGTTGTTCTCGTTGTTTTTCTTCATCTGGATCCTGAACTTCATGGGCGTGGTACCTGGGCTGCAGTACCCAGTGACGTCCTTGTTCGCGATCCCGGTAGCGTTCGCCGCCATTGTGTTCTTCACCTGGGTTCCGCTGGGCATCATAAATCAGGGGCCGTGGGGCTTCTTCAAGAACATCATGTTCCCGCCCGGTTTGCCCAAGCCGCTCTACGTCTTGCTGGCACCCATTGAGTTGATCTCCAACATCGTGGTCCGGCCATTCACCCACTGCGTCCGGCTTTTCGCCAACATGTTCGCCGGCCACCTGCTGTTGGTGACTTTCGGTGCCCTCACCTGGTGGATGCTGTCTGCATCGGTCTGGATTCTCGCCTCAGCGCTCTCCTTTACCGTGCTGACCGCGATGACCGGACTTGAATTGTTGATCCAAGGCCTGCAGGCCTATATCTTCACCCTTTTGACTGCCGTATATCTCTCCGACGCTTTGAGCGGGGAGCATTAACGGTGACCACAACTAAATAGCCCACAATCTTCTCGGACCGGCGGACAGGCTGTCGGCCAATAGGAAGGACAACGACCATGACTCTGCTCGCAGAGCTAACAGGAAGTATCGGCTCGGTCGGCTATGGCCTCGCTGCCATTGGCCCCGGTATCGGTATCGGCATCATCTTCGGTCAGGGCGTGCAGGCGATTGCTCGTCAGCCCGAGGCCTACGGCGTTATCCGTCAGAACATGCTGCTGGGCTTCGCCCTCGCGGAAGCGCTGGCGCTGATTGGCTTCGTAGCACCGTTCGTCTTTGGGCCGTAGTACACCAACCTAACGACGTTAGCGACGTAAGAAAGGAGCGCCGATGAACACAGTCGAACGACTCGTAGCAGCATCAGAGGGTGGCGACACCCCGTTCGTGCTGGGAGTGCCGATGGACGAGTTCATCCTCGGCCTGCTCTCGTTCTTCATCGTCTTCGGGTTGTTGGGGAAGCTCGCCTTGCCCAAGATCAAGCAGACGTTGGCCGATCGCACCGATGCGATCGAAGGCGGCATCGAACGCGCTGCCCAGGCTGAGGCCGAGGCGCAGGCGTTGGCGGAGCGCTACCGGGAGCAGATCTCGGGTGCTCACGACGAGGCCGCCGGCATCAGAGCGAAGGCCGAAGAGGACGGCAGAGCCATAGTGGCGGAGGCGCGTCAGCAAGCTGAAGTCGAACGCTCAGCGATCGCTGCTCGCGGTGAGGCACAGTTGGAAGCCGAGCGCTCCCAAACGCTGGCCGCGCTGCGACAGGACGTGGGTGGGATGGCCGTTGAACTGGCCAGCCGCATTGTGGGTGAGTCGCTCGCCGACGACGCCCGTTCCACGGCTGTTGTTGACCGGTTCATCACCGATCTGGAATCCGCACCCGCAGAGGAGCGCGGCTGATGATTGGTAGTTCCCGCACCTCGATTGCGCTGGTTCGCGACAAGCTCAACGGCGAGTACGGCAATGCTGCGCTCGCTGACGCCGGTCGTGAACTGCTTGCGGTCGCCGATCTCCTCACCAGGGAGCGGCAACTGCGTAGCGCGTTGGGTGATTCGGGACGCTCCAGCAGCGACCGCACCTCGGTGATCACCACGCTTTTGGGAGATCGCACTGATGCGCTCACCAAGGACCTCGCTGGGTTCCTGGTGGCACAGCGGTGGTCGTCCGAAAGTGACCTCGTCGATGCGTTCGAGGTCGCCGGAGCGCAAGCACTGCTGGCCTCCGCGGAGAGCGCCGGTCGCCTCGACCAAGTAGAGGAAGAACTCTTCCGGTTTGGTCGAGCCTTGGTAGCTGATGGCGAACTGCAGTTGGTGCTTTCTTCGCCAGCGCTAACGGCGGCAGTGAAGCAAAGCATTTTGACTGATCTACTGGACGGCAAAGCTGACCCGGTAACCGTGGAATTGCTCGGCTTTGTGGCAGGTCATCTGCGGGGTCGCCGACTGGAGCAGTCGATTGACGTTCTCTCCGATCTGGCAGCGGAACGACGCGATCAGCTGGTCGCCTTGGTGACTGTGGCGAAGCCGATGAGCGCCGAGCAGCAGCAACGGCTCGCTGCCGGGCTGCAGCGGCTCTACGGCCATGCCGTGAACCTGAACATGAATATCGATCCCACTTTGGTTGGTGGGATCACCGTGAAGATTGGTGATGAAGTCATTGACGGCAGCATCGCCAATCGTATTGAGACAGCACGACGCCGGCTTGCCGGTTGACCTAGCGCGCTAAGCGCCGAGAAAGAAAGCGAGTCACCATGACTGAGCTGACGATCCAGCCGGATGAAATCCGCGACGCCATCCAGCGGAACCTGGACGCGTTCGATACGGGTAATCCCCGCGACGAGGTAGGCCGGGTTCTCGAAACCGGTGACGGCATCGCCCGGGTCGAAGGCCTGCATTCCGCTATGACCAACGAACTACTCGAGTTCAAGGGTGGGCTGATGGGCCTGGCGTTGAACTTGGATGTTCGCGAGATCGGTGCGGTACTGCTCGGCAACGGTGATGAGATCGAAGAAGGTCAGGAAGTCCGTCGCACCGGTGAGGTGCTCAGCGTCCCGGTGGGCGACAATTTCTTAGGTCGTGTGGTGAACCCGCTCGGTGAGCCGATTGACGGTCTAGGCGAGATTGAGACCGAACATCGCCGCCCGCTTGAGGTCCAGGCGCCCACGGTTGTGGAACGGCAACCGGTGACCGAGCCACTGCTAACTGGTATCAAGTCGGTGGACGCGATGACGGCTATCGGTCGTGGCCAGCGGCAGTTGATCATTGGTGACCGGCAGACCGGCAAGACTGCGGTGTGCATCGACGCGATCATCAACCAGCGCAAGAACTGGGAATCTGGCGATCCCAAGAAGCAGGTGCGGTGCATCTACGTCGCGATTGGCCAAAAGGGCTCCACCATCGCCGGTGTGCGCGGTGCGCTCGAAGAGCACGGCGCCATGGATTACACCACCATCGTCGCCGCCCCGGCGTCTGACCCGGCCGGCTTCAAGTACCTAGCGCCCTACACCGGTTCCGCCATTGGGCAGCACTGGATGTACGAGGGCAAGCATGTGCTGATCGTGTTCGACGATCTGTCCAAGCAGGCTGAGGCCTACCGAGCAGTATCGCTGCTACTGCGTCGCCCGCCAGGTCGCGAGGCCTACCCCGGTGACGTCTTCTACTTGCACTCCCGGCTGCTAGAGCGCTGCGCGAAGCTCAGCGACGAACTCGGTGGCGGTTCCATGACCGGTCTGCCGATCATCGAGACCAAGGCAAACGACGTGTCGGCCTACATCCCAACCAACGTCATCTCGATTACCGACGGACAGGTGTTCTTGGAATCTGACCTGTTCAACTCCGGTGTTCGCCCCGCGATCAACGTAGGTATTTCGGTTTCTCGTGTCGGTGGTGCCGCGCAGCCTAAGGCCATGAAGAAGGTCGCCGGTAGCCTCCGGCTGGACCTCGCCCAGTTCCGTGAGTTGGAGGCCTTCGCGGCGTTCGGTTCGGACTTGGACGCAGCATCCAAGGCGCAGTTGGCCCGTGGTGAACGACTGGTTGAGCTACTCAAGCAGCCGCAGTACCAGCCGTACGCGATGGAGAACGCTTCCGTGTCGGTGTGGGCGGGTACGTCTGGTGGCATGGACGATGTGCCGTTGCCCGACATCCGCCGGTTCGAAAAGGAGTTCTTAGACTTCCTGGGCCGCGATCATGCGGATGTGCTGGTCACGATTCACGACACCAGCGAGTTGTCCGACGAGACCGTGGCAACGTTGGAGAGCGCCCTTGCCACCTTCAAGAATCAGTTCCGCACCAGTGAAGGAACCATCCTGGGCCAAGAGGCCGAGGAGGAAGCAATCGCCGAAGAAGAAATCGATCGGATGGCGATCACAAAGAAGGTTCGCAAGGGCTGATTCAGCATGGGCGGCCAACAGAGGATCTACCGCCGGAAAATCCGGTCGGTGCAATCCACGAAGAAAATCACCAAAGCGATGGAGATGATTTCGTCATCTCGCATCATGAAGGCGACGAAGAAGTTAGAGGCCTCAGCTCCCTACACCCGGGAACTGTTTGCGGCCATTAGCGCCGCCGCTTCGCACGCAACTGGTGTGGAGAAGCACCCGCTGACTGCCGAGGCTCGGTTGGAGAAGCGCGCCATCTTCTTGGTGGTCACCGCTGACCGCGGTTTGGCTGGCGCTTATTCCATTAATGCCATTCGTGAAGGTGAGGCGCTGACCCGCTACCTCATCGACGAGCGCGGCTTTGACGAGGCGATTCCCTATGTCGTAGGCCGCAAGGGCGTGGGCTTCTACAAGTTCCGAGAGCGCGAAATGGGTGCGCAGTGGACGGGCTTCTCGGATCAGCCGACTCTGAAAGACGCCAAGCGCATCTCCAAAGATCTGCTGGAGCGGTTCCTGATGCCTACCGAAGACGGCGGAGCGGACGAGCTTCACGTCGTCTATACCCATTTCGTCAACATGGTCACGCAAGAAGTGCGAGTTCGCCGGTTGCTGCCAGTCGAGGTCATCGAAGAAGAGGTGGATGTTTCCACCGGGCATATCGGACGAGCGGACAACGAGCCGGGCGAGGACAAGCCCTACCTGCCGCTGTACGACTTCGAACCATCTGCCAACGCCGTGCTGGATGAGTTGTTGCCGCGCTACGTCGAAAGCGCGGTCTACACCGCGCTGCTGATGTCGGCCGCGTCCGAGCATGCTGCTCGGCGACGGGCCTGCAAGTCTGCGACTGACAACGCGGAAGATTTGATCAAGACCTACACCAGACTCGCAAACCAGGCCCGCCAGGCCGAAATCACCCAGGAGATCAGCGAGATCGTCGGCGGAGCCGACGCGCTGGCCTCCGCCAACGCAGGAAGCTGAGGGAGGGCATATGTCTGCCGTCATCGAGGAAGTCGTCGCACAGGAAGGCGGCGTCGGCCGAGTCGCGCGTGTTACCGGACCGGTTGTGGACGTGGAGTTCCCGGTCGAGGCCATGCCGGCGTTGAACAATGCGCTGAAAGTCACCGTAGATTTCGGTGGCGGCAGCGAGGACATCGAGGGTGCTGAGGTCCACGAGTTGACACTTGAGGTTGCACAGCACATCGGCGACAACATGGTTCGCGCGATCTCGATGCAGCCCACGGATGGGCTAGTGCGCGGCACTGAGGTGCGTGACACCGGCGACTCGATCACCGTGCCGGTGGGTGACGCGACCCTCGGCCACGTATGGAACACCTTGGGCGAATCGTTGGACGTCAAGTCCAGCACGCTGGACATCAGCGATCGCTGGGGTATTCACCGCTCCGCGCCGCCATTTGACCAGTTGGAATCCAAGACCGAGGTCTTCGAGACTGGCATCAAGGTCATCGACCTGCTTACCCCCTACGTCAAGGGCGGCAAGATTGGCCTGTTCGGTGGTGCCGGTGTCGGTAAGACGGTGCTGATCCAGGAGATGATCTACCGAGTCGCTGAGAACTTCGGTGGTGTGTCGGTGTTCGCCGGAGTCGGTGAGCGAACCCGTGAGGGTAACGACCTCTTCCTGGAAATGACCGAGTCGGGCGTTATCAATAAGACTGCACTGGTCTTCGGTCAGATGGATGAGCCGCCGGGCACTCGTCTGCGAGTGGCGCTGGCTGCGCTGACCATGGCGGAGTACTTCCGTGACGTGCAGAACCAGGACGTGCTGCTGTTCATCGACAACATCTTCCGTTTCACCCAGGCCGGTTCAGAGGTCTCCACGTTGCTGGGCCGCATGCCTTCAGCGGTGGGTTACCAGCCGACGCTGGCTGATGAGATGGGTCAGTTGCAGGAACGAATCACCTCAACCCGTGGTAACTCCATTACCTCGCTGCAAGCGATCTACGTGCCTGCTGACGACCTGACCGACCCGGCACCAGCCACTACCTTCGCTCACCTTGATGCGACTACGGTGTTGTCGCGACCGATTTCGGAGTTGGGTATCTACCCGGCGGTGGATCCGCTGGATTCCACCTCGCGGATCCTGGACGCCACCTACATCGGCGACGAGCACTACGCAGTCGCTGCCCGGGTTAAGGAGATTCTGCAGCGGTACAAGGACCTGCAGGACATCATCGCGATCCTCGGAATCGACGAGCTTTCCGAAGAGGACAAGATTCTGGTGAACCGGGCTCGCCGGATTCAGCGTTTCTTGTCGCAGAACATGTTCGTGGCGGAGGCCTTCACCGGTCAGCCCGGCTCCTTCGTCCCAGTCACCGAGACCGTCGCCTCCTTCAAGGCGTTGGCAGACGGCGACTACGACCACATTCCGGAACAGGCGTTCTTCATGTGCGGCGGCATCGAGGACGTGGAACGCAAGGCCGCCGAAATGAAGAAGGACTGACCTCATGGCGGAGCTCGCGGTCAGCGTTGTCTCACTGGAGCACCCTGAATGGGAGGGTGCTGCCAGCCAGATCGTGCTGAAAACGGTCGAGGGGGAGATGGGAATCTTGCCGGGTCACGAACCCGTGCTAGCTACCCTGGTGGACGCCCCGATCCGAATCGACCCAGTGGAGGGTGACCCGCTCTACTTCGCGGTGCACGGCGGGTTCTTCTCACTCGATGAGGATCGGGTGATCGTGTTGGCTGATATCGCCGAGTCATTCGGCGAAATCGATCTAGCTCGAGCCCAAGACGCCAAGCAGCGTGCAGAGGCGGCCATTAGGGCCGATGAAGAAGACATCGAAGCGATGGAGTCGCTACAGCGAGCCACCACTCGGATCCGCATCATCGAGGAATACAGTTAGCTTTTTCCTGGGCCGCTAGTGCCCCGATCCGATATGGCTTTGGCGTGCGGTGTCGATTGCTCACCGCCGGTGACTAGCCACCGGGTTGCCACAATACGTCATCGCCGCTGTTGGCTACACGAGCCAAAATGAACAGCAGGTCTGAGAGTCGATTCAGGTATCGAGCAGTCAGCGAGTTCATGCTGTCGCCAAACTCATCCAGGGCGGCCCAGGTCGCACGCTCTGCCCGCCGGGTGACCGTCCGAGCCACGTGCAGCAACCCGGCGCCAGCGGTGCCGCCGGGGAGCACGAATGATCTGAGCGGCTGCAGTTCCTCGTTATAGGTGTCGCAGTATCCCTCGAGTCGATCCAAGTACTCCTGGGTGATGCGCAGCCGGTTGTCCTCGGCGGCCAGTGGGGTGCAAAGGTCAGCGCCGACGTCGAAGAGGTCATTTTGAATGCCGACCAAGACCTCAGCAACATCCGGCTTCAGGTCGCCGAGCGCAACAGCTGCGCCTATCTGGGCGTTAGCTTCATCTACGTCCGCGTAGGCGATGAGCCGCAAGTCGTTTTTGCCGGTGCGAGACATATCACCAAGCGACGTTGTTCCGTCATCGCCGGTGCGGGTATAAATTCGAGTGAGGTTGACCACCTAGTAAGGGTAAACCCTGCAACCTGCGGCGCACGATGTACGGCTGTCGGGTTTTGGGGGTTTTGCGAGGTACTGTTCCTCACAAGCCGGCTATTGCGGTCGCTAGATGCGATAAATAGCACATTGAGGGGGAGGGAGCGCCTAGGATGCCAGCCGTGGACGCATTCCGAATTCAAGGCGGATCAGTCTTGAATGGTGAGGTCACCGTCGTGGGGGCGAAGAACTCGGTACTCAAGTTGATGGCGGCCACACTGCTAACCGAGGGCCGCTCGGAAATTCGGAACGTTCCGCAGATTCTGGACGTCGAGATCATGGCGGAACTGATCACCCGGCTGGGCTGCCAGGTGGAACTGTTCCCCCAGGAGCGCCGGCTCACCATTGATGTTCCCGAGTTGTTGGAGCACCGCGCCGACTACGACCTGGTTCGGCAGATGCGAGCATCCGTGTCCGTGTTGGGCCCGCTGATGTCTCGGTTGGGGATGGCTGACATTGCGCTTCCTGGCGGTGACGCGATCGGATCCCGTGGCCTGGACATACATTTGGCTGGCTTGGAACGGATGGGCGCCAAGACGACGAGTGAGCATGGCTACCTCATCGCCTCGGCCCCGGAAGGACTGCGTGGTGCCGCGCATTGGCTGGACTTCCCCAGCGTCGGCGCTACCGAGACGTTGCTCATGGCATCGGTGCGGGCGCGGGGCACCAGCGTGATCGACAATGCTGCCCGAGAGCCAGAAATTGTCGATATCTGTCGCATGCTGGTCGGAATGGGCGCACAGATTGAGGGCATCGGTACCTCGACCCTCGTAATCACCGGAACCGAGGACCTGACACCGACGCAGCATGTGACGGTGGGGGATCGGATCGTCGCCGGGACTTGGGCGACGGCGGCAGTCATCACCGGCGGCGATGTCACGGTTCGCGGGGTTGATCCCGGATGTTTGGAGTTGCCGCTCACGAAGTTGGCCTTGACCGGCGCTGAGGTCACCGCTGACGCAAATAGTTTCCGAGTCCGGGCCTCGGATCGGCCGGAGCCGGTCGATGTCGTGACATTGCCGTATCCCGGCTTCGCCACTGATTTGCAGCCGCAGTTCATCGCAATGAACGCGATGTCCACCGGGGTCGCTATGGTCACCGAGAACCTCTTCGAGAGTCGCTTCAAGTTCGTCAATGAACTCGTCCGACTGGGTGCAGATGTCCGGATCGAAGGCCATCACGCACTGATCCGGGGCCGGGAACGACTCTCGGGCGCGGAAGTAGAAGCCACGGATATCAGGGCGGGTGCCAGTCTGGTACTAGCAGGGTTGGTGGCGAATGGTGAGACCTTGGTGAACCACATCCACCACATTGATCGCGGCTACGACTCCTTCGAGCAGGATCTGCGAGCGCTAGGCGCCACCATCGAGCGAGTCAGCCGCGAGGATAACGTCGAGCAGCAGCACTAACCCTAGGTCAATGCAGTTCCCCGTTATTGGGCTAACCTAGAGATGCACTCGGGGTGTCCGGGCCAGCCGGACTGAGAGGGTTGCCACTGCCGCGCAACCAACCCGCCGCACCTGATCTGGATTATGCCAGCGGAGGGAATGTGTTCATGACACCTCGCTTTATTCGTTCGCACCAAAACCGGCGGTCAAGGTTGTCGGTAGTGGCGGCGCTCGCCGCTGCCACCCTCGTGATCACCGGTTGCACCAGTACGGACTCCCAGCCGACGGCTTCACCGTCACCGGGGAGTACGGTCACGCTGGTCACCTACGACTCCTACCTGATCTCGGATGAGACGTTGGCCGCCTTCACCGAGCAGACCGGGGTAAACGTCGATGTTGTTCGCGCCGGTGATGGCGGTCAGATAGTCAATCGAGCAATTCTGACCAAGGACAATCCGGAAGGCGATGTGCTGTTTGGCGTAGACAACAATTTGTTGTCTCGGGCGTTAAGCAACGATCTGTTCCAGCCGTATCAGCCAGCGGCGATCTCGGAGGTTCCGCAGGAGTTTGTGGATGGCACCGATGGCGTGGTGACGCCGATCGATACCGGTGATGTGTGCATCAACATCGACAAGGCCGGGTTAGCACAGCGAGATCTGGACCCACCGCAATCGTTGGATGATCTGACCGACCCGGCCTACCGAGGCTTGCTGGTCGTGGAGAACCCCGCCACCTCAACGCCGGGGCTGGCGTTCTTGCTGACCACGGTGGATCGCTACGGTGCCGACGGCTTCACGGACTATTGGCAGAAGCTGGCCGATAACGAGGTCGTGGTCGAAAACAGTTGGGATAGCGCCTATTACCAGCGATTCTCTGGCGGCAGCGGCGAGGGCAAATTGCCACTAGTCGTCAGCTACGCATCTTCACCTGCCGCTGAGGTCATCTTTGCGGAGAAACCGCCGAAGACCGCACCCACCACGGCGTTGCTGGACTCCTGCTATCGGCAGGTCGAATACGCCGGGTTGTTGGCAGGTGCGGCCAATCCAGCCGGTGGCCAGGCTTTGCTGGACTTCATGTTGACGCCGACCTACCAGGATGATTTGCCGCTGAACAACTTTGTCTACCCGGTACTTCCCACTGCCGAGGTGCCGGCCGAGTTCGACAAATACGCCCCCAAGCCGACCGCGCCTGCCCAGCTGCCAGCAGCGGAGGTGGATGCCAATCGTGAAGGTTGGGTAGAACAGTGGACCGCGGTGGTGCAGCCGTAGGGCATCGCCTGGCTCGCTGGCTGGCACTTCTGGTGCCAGTGGGATTTCTGCTGCTCTTCTTCGGCTATCCGGTGGTACATCTCATCGGTGTTGCGCTGGTCCAAGAAGACTCCTTCAGCCGCATCTGGTCGGCATTGGGAAACGATCGGGTGGCGGGCGTGCTGTGGTTCACCGCTTGGCAGGCAGTACTGTCCACCCTGCTGACCGTCATCGTGGCCTTGCCCGGCTGTTGGGTGCTCTCGCGGTATCGATTTAGCGGACGGGGTCTAGTGTCAGCGCTATCGGTCGTCGCCTTCGTGATGCCCACCGTGGTGGTGGCGACAGCCATTGGCGCGGTACTTGCCGATGACGGACCGTTGGCCTGGCTACTCCCCGAAGGAGCCGATCGCGGACTGGGCGCCATTCTGGCCGCACATGTCTATTTCAATCTGGCGGTAGTGCTGCGGGTTGTCGGTACCTACTGGAGTCAGCTGGATCCTCGGCCGAGTGAGGCGGCCGCGGTGCTGGGAGCATCACCGTGGCGACTGTGGTGGTCGGTCACGTTGCCGCGACTCCGGCCAGCGATTCTGGCAGCCGGTTCAATCGTCTTCCTGTTTACTTTCACCTCGTTCGGGATCGTGTTGCTGCTGGGTGGACCCGGGCAGGCCACTATCGAAGTGGAGATTCAACGGCAGGTGCTCTATCTGTTCAATGTGCCGGCCGGGGCTGCGCTATCGGTGCTGCAGATCGTGGTGGTGCTAGCCATTTTGGCGGCCCAGATCGTGCTGTCCCGTCGGCTTGCGGCTGGCGGTGGTACTGCGGTGCAGTTGCGGTCGCCCCGCACGGCCCGAGAGCGCGGCGCGGTCCTGCTCTTTCTGGTCCTGTCCTTGTTGATCTTTGCGGGTCCGCCGTTGGCCGTACTGTCCCGGGCATTGCAGACGGCGAATGGCTGGGGGTGGCGCAACTTCTCCTCCCTCGTCAATGAGGATCCGGGTACCGTCCTGAGCGTGCCACCGGTCACCGCGATCGGGAACTCGTTGCTGTACGCGGCGGTCGCCACCCTGATTGCCGTAGTCATCGGCGGACTGATGGCGCTGGCGATTGCTCGAACGCAGGCCAGTGTTTGGGAGGGCATCTGGCTGCTGCCACTGGGGGTTTCAGCGGTCACGCTCGGCTTCGGGTTGCTGATTACTTTTGACTCCGACCCAATCAACTGGCGTGCGTCCTTCGTAATGGTGCCGATCGCCCAAGCGCTGGTGGCGATTCCGTTCGTGGTGCGATCGCTAGTGCCAGCGCTGCGAGCCATTAACCCGCGGGTGCTGGAAGCCGCCGCACTGTTAGGGGCGGCGCCGCGGCAGGTTTTCCGATTTGTGCAGTTGCCACTGATCGGTCGCGCAGCGCTGGTAGCGGTGGGCTTCTCACTGGCCATTTCCCTAGGTGAGTTCGGTGCCACCTTGTTCGTAGCGCGCGGCGACCGACCGACGTTGCCGATCGCGATCTATCGGCTGCTCGGCACGCCTGGTGAAGCCAATCAGGGGCAGGCGATGGCGCTTGCTGCCATTCTGATTGCGATGACAGCAGCTGTGGTGCTGCTGACCGACCGGTGGCGAATGGCGGGCGAGCGACATGTCTGAACTGTTGCTGCAGGATGTTCGGCTGCAGTACGGCGACTTTGTCGCTATCGATGGGGTGTCGTTGCAGGTCGCGGCCGGCGAAGTCGTCGCCGTGCTAGGTCCGAGCGGTTGCGGCAAGTCGTCACTGCTGCGAGCCGTGGCGGGGCTAGAACCGCTCTCGGGTGGCGCCATTACCTTGGCCGGCCGAGATCTGGCTGGTGTGCCGGTCCACAAACGCGGGGTCGGGTTGATGTTCGCCGACCACGCGCTGTTCTCTCATCTTGATGTTGCTGGCAATGTCGCTTTCGGACTGCGGATGGCCCGATGGCCTCGGCAGCAGCAAGAGCAACGAGTGGCCGAGATGCTCGCGCTGGTGGGGTTGGCGGATCGGGCATCGTCGCCGATTGCGGAACTGTCCGGTGGGCAGCAGCAGCGGGTGGCGCTGGCGCGCACGTTGGCACCACGACCGGAGGTGGTGCTGTTGGACGAGCCGATGAGTTCACTGGACCGGGCGCTGCGGCGCGAACTACGGGAGATGCTGGCCGCATCGCTGGCCGAAACTGGTGCCACCGCACTCTTGGTCACTCACGATCGGGATGAAGCGCTGCAACTAGGTCACCGGGTGGCGGTGATGCGCTCGGGGCGGCTGGTTCAGGTGGCGCCGGGTCGGCAGCTGCTAGCGGAGCCTGCCGATGACTGGGTCGCTGATTTCTTGGCTGATGATCCGCTTCAGCAACTGTCCTAGCGGTAGCCGACCGAGCCGACCGGAACTAGCGGTCGATCCCGCTGCACGACACTGATCTGACGGTTTCGGCCCGGCGGTGGCCGCGCCACCGCATGCGGACAGCGGGAGTGCAACCGCCAGGGCGCAGTTGCCAACCCGCCGCCGAAGAAGTGACGCGCCCATGAGGTCAGCCCGTCAACCCCCTGCCCGGTTTGGCTAGAGCACGTTCGGCTTACCCTCATTGCAGACCGGATCTTCCGGAGCAGTCGCAAGGAGGCAGCAATGGCCGTAGTGGCAGTCGTCGGTGCAGGACTTATGGGCTCAGGCATTGCCCAGGTAGCCGCGCAAGCAGGACATCAGGTCCGGTTGCGTGACATTGACGATCACGCGGTAGCGCGCGGCCTCACTGGCATCGATGAGTCGCTGGCCCGGTTTGTGGCCAAGGAGCGCATCAGCGCCGAAGATGCCAGCGCTACTCGCGCCCGGATTTCCGGCACCACCTCGCTGGCGGATGCGGCCGCCGATGCCGAGATCATCGTTGAGGCAGTGTTTGAAAAACTGGAGATCAAAGAGGAACTGTTCGCTGAACTGGACACAGTGGCGCCACTGGGTGCGGTTTTGGCCACGAACACCTCCGCGATTCCGATCACTCGAATCGCCGCGGCGACTTCCCGCCCAGAAGACGTAGTAGGTACGCACTTCTTTTCACCGGTGCCGATGATGAAACTGTGCGAACTGGTGCGGGGCTACAAGACCAGCAACGAAACGCTGCAGCGCGCCCGAGACTTCGCTGAGGGGATCGGCAAAACCTGTGTCGTGGTGAACCGGGATGTGGCCGGTTTCGTTACCACTCGGCTGATTGCTGCGCTGGCGATGGAGGCGGTGAACCTAGTCGAGTCCGGAGTCGCGTCGGCTGAAGATGTCGATACCGCCTGCAAGTTAGGCTTCGGTCACGCCATGGGACCGCTGCAAACCGCTGACCTGACCGGCGTGGACATTCTGACCAATGCGGCCTTGAACATCTACCACGACAGCCAGGATGAAAAGTTTGCTCCGCCGGAGTTGCTGCGTCGCATGGTGGTCGCTGGTGACTTGGGTCGAAAGTCCGGTCGCGGTTTCTACGATTACAACTGATCGGTTGTCTAACTAAGTGGTCAAGAGCCTGACCTGCTGGCACGTTACTGCGGCCAGCCCGACACCACCAGTTTTCCGATGGTGCCGTGGGATTCCAGCTGCTCGTGGCCAGCAATCAGGCTCGCGGCGCTGATCGGGCCCAACTGTTGTGTCAGCGTGCTGCGGAGTTGGCCGGCATCGATCAGGTCGGCGACTCGATTCAGGATTTCGTGCTGCCGAACCATATCCGGGGTGAGGTAGACCGACCGGGTAAACATGGACTCCCAATGCAGCGACAGGCTCTTGGGTTTGAGTAGCGTCACATCCACCGGCTCGGCAGGATCGTCGATCATTCCCAGCGCTCCCTGCGGCGCCAATAACTCCGCAGCAGTCGTGAAGTACTGCTCAGAGTGGGTCAGCAGCGCAACGTGGCTCACTTCGGGAGCATCATCATCCGCCAGCTGATCTGCTAGCGACTGATGATGGTCGATCACCAGATCGGCCCCGAGTGAGGTAACCCACTCCTGACTCTCCATCCGAGAGGCGGTACCGACCACGTAGGCACCGCAGTCTTTAGCCAACTGCACGGCCATCGAACCGACGCCGCCAGCCGCTCCCACGATCAGCACGGTGCTGTCCGCCGTGACCCCCATGCGGTCAACGAGTAACTCCCAGGCGGTGATGGCAGTGAGTGGTACCGCTGCCGCTGCGGCTGCATCCAACGAGTTAGGCATCCGGCCCACTAGTCGCTCGTCCACGATCTGCAGTTCGCAGTTGCTGCCGGGCCGCACCAGGGTTCCGGCGTAGTAGACCTGATCCCCGGGGGAGAAGAACTCTGCTGCCGGGCCGGTGGCAACGACGGTGCCGGCAGCGTCCCAGCCCAACACGCGTGGCTCGCTGTCTGGAGTCATCCGCCGGCGCACCTTGGTATCGATCGGGTTTACCGACACCGCCGTGATCTGCACCAGCAGGTCCCGTCCGCCGGGGTCCGGCACGGTGGTCTCGTGGTCGAATATCGAGTCTGCGGCGGTGCCGCTGGCAGCAAAGCGGCATTCCACCGCGCGGGCTGAGTGCATTTGCCTACCGTGCCAGAAGGCTGCCGATGTGACCAGTAGCACTCGTCCAAGCCCACACCCGGGCGGACACTGACGCGGTTCCCAGTACTCTGGGAAGGCGGGTACAGCTGTGATCCCCCACAACGGCGGCTCCCTGAACCCGCATTACCCAGCAGACCCGGGAGGGAATGATGTCGGACAGCGCAGGGCAGGCCGCAGATCGCAGGCCCAAGGATCGCCCGTGGATGATGCGGACCTACGCGGGCCACTCCTCAGCGGTGGAGTCCAACAAGCTCTATCGGCGCAACCTGGCGAAGGGTCAGACCGGATTGTCGGTCGCCTTTGATCTGCCCACGCAGACCGGCTACGACCCGGACAGTCTGCTCGCCCGCGGTGAGGTCGGCAAGGTCGGCGTCCCGGTATCCCACATTGGCGATATGCGGGCGCTGTTCACTGACATCCCACTGGGGGAAATGAACACCTCCATGACCATCAACGCCACGGCGATGTGGCTGCTGGCGCTTTACCAGAGCGTGGCCGATGAGCAGGGAGCATCACCGGAGCAACTGCAGGGCACCACCCAGAACGACATCATCAAGGAGTACCTGTCGAGGGGGACCTACGTCTTCCCACCAGGACCCAGCCTGCGGTTGATCACCGACATGATCTCCTACACGGTCAACAACATTCCCAAGTGGAATCCGATCAATATCTGCTCGTATCACCTGCAGGAGGCGGGTGCGACGCCGGTGCAAGAGATTGCCTACTCCATGAGCACTGCCATGGCGGTACTGGATTCGGTCCGCGACTCCGGCCAGGTCCCGGAGGAGGAGTTCGGCAAAGTCGTCGCTCGAATTTCCTTCTTCGTCAACGCCGGGGTGCGTTTCGTGGAGGAAATGTGCAAGATGCGCGCCTTCGTCCAACTGTGGGACGAGATCACCCAAGAGCGCTACGGCGTCACCGACCCCAAGCAGCGCCGCTTCCGCTACGGCGTTCAGGTGAACTCGTTGGGCTTGACTGAAGCCCAACCGGAGAACAACATTCAGCGGATCGTGCTGGAAATGCTCGCGGTGACCTTGAGCAAAGACGCCCGCGCTCGTGCGATCCAGTTGCCCGCGTGGAACGAAGCGCTGGGCTTACCTCGCCCGTGGGATCAGCAGTGGAGCCTGCGGATCCAGCAAGTGTTGGCCTACGAGTCCGACTTGTTGGAATACGACGACCTCTTCGCGGGCAGCACCGTGGTGGAGGGCAAGGTGGCCGAGTTGGTTGCCGCCGCCCGCGCCGAAATTGACCAGGTGCAGGAGATGGGCGGCGCGGTCGCCGCGGTGGAATCCGGCTACATGAAGCAGCAACTCGTCGGATCGCACGCGGCTAGGCGCGCTCGAGTTGAGGCTGGCGACGATGTCGTCGTTGGCGTGAATAAGTTCGACACCACCGAGGAGAATCCGCTGCTGGCGGATCTGGACGCGGCCATCCAAACCGTGGACCCGGCGGTGGAAGAAGCTGCTCAGGAAGCAGTACGGCAGTGGCGGGCAGATCGAGACGAAGACGCGGCTCAGGAGTCGCTGGCCGAGTTGCGGCGAGTTGCGGCCACCGACGAGAACCTGATGGCTGCCAGTCTCGCCTGCGCGCGAGCCGGCGTCACCACTGGTGAGTGGGGTGCTGCCCTGCGCGAGGCGTTCGGTGAGTACCGCGCTCCCACCGGAGTCAGCGGCGTCGTGGGCGTGCAAGAGGCCACTGATGAGTTGGCAGCGGTCCGTGAGTCGGTGCAGGCCACCGGTGACGCGTTGGGCGGCCGACTGCGTATGTTGGTCGGCAAGCCCGGGCTAGATGGTCACTCCAACGGAGCCGAGCAGATCGCAGTACGTGCCCGAGACGCTGGTTTCGAGGTGGTCTATCAGGGCATTCGGCTGACTCCGGAGCAGATCGTGGCAGCGGCAGTTGCTGAGGATGTTCATGTCGTGGGTTTGTCGATCCTGTCCGGTTCGCACATGGAACTCGTGCCCGACGTGGTGGCGGGCCTGAAAGCAGCTGGGCTAGATGATGTGCCGGTGGTCGTCGGCGGCATCATTCCGGACAGCGACGGTGCTGGGCTGCTGGCCGACGGTGTTGCGGCGGTGTTCACCCCCAAGGACTATGACGCCACCGAGATCATGGGTCGCATTGTCGATACAATCCGAGCCGCCCACGGAATGGACCCGGCAGCGGCCTAGCTGATCGCCTGGCAGGGCTGCCAGCCCTCGTGTCGCAGCACCCGTGGCGATGGCCAGTTCGGTCAGAGTTACCCTGACCGAGTGCGTATGCTGATCGCTCGTTGCTCGGTGGACTATGCCGGAAAGCTGTCTGCTCATCTACCGCAAGCCACCCGGCTGTTGTTGCTGAAAGGCGACGGCTCCGTGCTGATCCACAGCGAATCCGGTTCCTATAAGCCGCTGAACTGGATGAACCCGCCCTGCACGGTGGCCGAACCGGAAGGCGGCGTCGGGCAATGGCGGGTGGTCAATCGCAAGGGTGACGAGCAGCTAGTCATTGAAGTGGTTGAGGTACTGCACGACAGTAGCCATGAACTCGGTGAGGATCCGGGGCTGCAAAAGGATGGCGTGGAAGCTCACCTGCAGCAGTTGCTCGCTGACCGGCTAGACCCGTTGGGCTCCGATTGGTCGTTGGTTCGGCGGGAATACCCCACGGCCATTGGTCCGGTTGATCTGCTCTGCCAAGACCACACCGGGGCCAGCGTGGCCGTCGAAATCAAACGGCGAGGTGAAATTGATGGGGTGGAGCAACTGACCCGCTATCTAGATCTGCTCAATCGCGACCCGCTGTTATCGCCGGTGCGAGGTGTGTTTGCCGCCCAAGAGATTAAGCCGCAAGCGCGCACGCTAGCCGAGGATCGAGATATCGAGTGCGTCGTTTTGGACTACGACGAGATGCGCGGCCTCGATTCCGGCGGGATGAAACTGTTCTAGCGGGTCTGAGCAGCCCAGCCGCTAGCCACCGGTACCCGGCAGATCCAAGTCGCGGGCCCAAACCCCCAGTTCCCCCGGGGGAACTTGCATAGGTGCCGACTCCGCGCTGCGTTGCTGGGGTGGAATCGCCGAGGTCCACGGATCACTCATGTCACTTATCTCATCCGGTGAGGCCAGATGATCCACTCCGAGGTCAAAGTGATCACAGCAATGGGCGTTCAGTAGTGGAGAAATGGGCACGTACATCACCGTCCTTTGCCCCACTGTGTCCACGAGCTCTGGAGAGCGACCAACTCCTACTGGCCGGTAACGCCAAACGGAGCAACGCCGGCAGCAAGGGCTGTGCGCTGGCGTCCAAGTATGGGACGTTCATGACAGCGTAGTAGGAGGCACAATGCAGGCCAACAACCAGGTGCTAGTGGTGGCTGATGACGGCTCGCCGGGTGCTGATGCGGTGTGGCTGTGGCTATCTGAGCAGCAGTGGCCGGGATGGTCGGTCAAGGTGGTGACCGCGACCGACCGACTGCCGGCTGAGGTGAGTGCGGCCAATGCCGACGATGTTTGCGAATGGCACCCACCACATCCGCGACCGGCGCTGCCTGGGTCGGAGCTTGCGGAGGTACAGCACCTAGTCGGTGTGGGTGATCCGCGGGAAGTACTGCCTTCGGTCGGTGGGACCGCACTGGCGGTCGGACCCCGCGGACATGGGCGATGCCGAGCTCTCACGCTAGGCAGTACATCCGAACATCTGCTGCACACCATGCCGCGACCTCTCTTCGTGATCCGCCACCCGCGCCCAATCCGGCAAGTCGTGGCCTGCACTGACGGCTCGGAGTCTGCCACCGCCGCGATAGCGCTACTCGCGTCGATGCCCTGGCTTGCCCAATGCGATGTCGCCGTCGTGACCGCGGTCGAACCTGATCTCGATCCGGAGAGCGCTATCGCCCCGGCAGTAGCGCAGTTGCGGCCGCTGGCCCGATCGGTCGATCCGGTGATACTGGAACCCGATTCAGATCAAGTCTTCTACCACGTGCGCGATTTGATCTTCGCTGAAGTGCGGGCCCGAGAAGCCGACCTCGTGGTGCACGGCTCCCGCGGGCTATCCGAATTACGGGGTCTACAAGTCGGTGCTATTGCCAGTTCGCTGGCTCGCCACGCTCCCTGCTCCGCCCTAGTGGTTTGCCGGCCGCCTAGTTCATCGAGCCACGGTTGATCGCACGCAGTTCAGCCAAGTCGAACTTCGCCTCACCGAGTGACTCGTCGATTCCTTCCCGATACAGCCCCCAGTGATCGTCGCCACCCTTCCAGGACTCATCGGACAAGTTGAAGTAGTACATCGAGTCAAATCGGCTGTCCTCGGCGTACAAGTAACGCGCTACCCCCTCGGCGTAGGCAGCGGCGTTAGCGGCGCTGGTGACTTGCGGAGAATAGCCGGCACTTTGCCAGCCGGTCTCACCCAGCACGACTGGCATTGCTGCCAGCCCCAGTGAGTCGAATAGACCCGCAACCCAATCCGAGTCCGATCGGATGATCTGCAGTTGTACCGCCGGGGTGTAACTCGGGTTCCAGCGGTTGTCGTAGGCGAAGGTTGCGCCGTAGTCATGCACATTCACGTAGTCGAGAAGGGGAAGCACGTCTGCCCCGCCCCGGGACCAGAAACTACTGCCGGAGCGGAAGGTAGCGTCGGAGAAGTTGTAGGTCAGCGGAACCGTCGAGCGTTGCCGGATGTACTCGATCTGATCTGCTAGCTGAGCTGGCGTCATATCCGAGGTGTTCCAGTCAGCCAGTTGCTCATTACCCAAGGACAACGACAGTACGTGTTCTTCGTGGCCCTCGACCGTGGTTAGCGCTCGATCAAGCAGGTCACGCGAACCGCTGTCGGTGCTGATCCACACCCCCACCTGCACTTTCAAGTTAAGATTCAGATCCTCGATTGCCTGCAGAATCCGCTCGGTGTATCCGCCAGCTCCCCAGGTGCGGATGGTGGTGTACCCAAGATCCGATACCCGTTGTAGTGCATCTTCCAGCCGTTGCTGGCCAGGGTGGGCGCCTTGGGATGCCACTGAGAACCCGATGCCGCGCTGGGAGTCCCAGAAGTCGCGATTATCCACTCGGCCCTCGCCGTAAAACAGGCCGTACTCCGGTGGTTGAGTGGCGGTGAAGGTGATCCAGTTGACGTTGCCGACGTCCTGCCACGCCGGATCGTTTACGACGACCAGGTAGACGTCGTGGCTGCCAGACACCGATTCGGAGAGTTGCGCGGTCACCGTGCGCCAGGACTGCCAGCCACCGGTGTTGGGCATCGCCACGCTCGCTACCGAGGGGCTGTCCAAGGTGTCGAGACGTACCTCCAGTCGACCGTTAGTGGTGACGGCACTCGCTACGCGTAGGTCTACCTCGGCGGCACCTTCACCGAAGTCGATGCGGTCGTACCGCGTCCAGTCGCCATTGGCCAACCAACCGACGTTGTCACCGCCACCGTCGTCGCTGGTGCCCTCGGTCTGGATACCGGCTTGGTCGGCAAAGGACTCCGCTTCGATCCGCTCAAACGCCGAGCGCGTCGGTTCCTGGGTCGGTTCCGGCGTTGGCGTGGGTGTGGGTTCTTGAGTGGGTGAAGGCTCCGGGGTTGGCTCCTGAGTTGGGGTTGGGGTTGGGGTTGGTTCCGGTTCCGGTGCAACGGCGCCGAACTTCAGCCAGTTGACGTTGCCGATCTCCTGCCAGGCAGGCTCATTGACTACCAGCAGGTAGACGTCGTGAACGCCGGTGACGGTCTCGGTCAGCGGCGCATCAACCGATTCCCAGGACTGCCACCCGCCGGTATTGACCATCGGGACCGAGGCCACCACGGGGCCGTCGACGGCGTCCAATCGCACCTCTAGTCGACCGTCACTAGCTGCCGCACTAGCTAGCCGAGCCCGCAGCTCGTCGGCGCCGTCACCAAAGTCAACTCGGTCGTAGCGAGCCCAGTCGCCGTTGGCCAACCACCCGATATTTTCACCGCCACCGGCGTCGCTCGTGCCTTCGGTCAGCACGCCCGTCTGATCATCGAAGGATTCCGCTTCAACGCGGTCAAAGGCTGAACGGACGGGCTCCTCGCTGGGTTCCGGCGTTGGTGTTGGTGTTGGTGTTGGTTCGTCACCGGGTAGCGGCGGTGGTACCGGCGTGGGCGGTTGCACCAGATCGGGTGGCATCGTGCCTTGACTGATCCGGCGATCCTCACCGTTGGTCAAGCACACCACTGGCCAGCGCAGGCAGTTGTCAGTGCGGTCCTTGAGGGTGGCCAGTTCCCAGCCGTTCATGAAGTCGGCGTGCGCGGTGATGCCGTTACTTTGACCCATCATGACGTCGCTCGCGACGTCCAACTGTGCACCCGGCTCTGGCTGCCAACGGAACTGCAGTTCCAGTTGTGGGATCAGGTAAGGGTGCGAGTCCGGGCAGCCGACTGCAGGTTGTGCGTAGGCGACATGACTGACGTGATCGGCCGAGTCAGTGTTGACGCCGTCCCAACACTGCGGGAAGAACACTGCCAACTGCAAGGTGCGACCGCCGCAATCGGGAATAGTGCGGTGCATTTCCGACTGCCCCAAACACGTCCAAGCAACTCGATCCAGCGGCTGCGGTGACTGCGCTTTGGCGTTGCCCGCGATCAACTTCATACCCGCCGGCATGTCCTGCAACTGCGCTGGATCCATCGGCTGCTTGACGAAGTAATAGGCCGTCAGCGATGTAGCGTCCAATGGTTGCCCGTTTTGTAACAGGCTCGGGATCCAGTACGACGAGGCGTCTTCGACTGGATCGCAGTTGGTGGCGGAGTTTTCCCGCAGACTGGCAGTTGTGGAATCGGCGGCGACTTCGGTGTTGCCGAAGAAGTCATGAGCATGAGCAAATGCGGTGCTGCCCGGTGCCACGATGGGGTCGATAGTGTCGCGCAGGCCGGTGTAGTCACACACGGCCGTGAATTCACCCAGCCCCACCTCCGCTTCGTCGTAGAGATTCGGTGACGGCGGTACCAGAGCGGTAGCTCCCGCCGGTGCCGCAGTGACTGAGAAGATCAGGCTGACCGCCGCGAATAGCGGTAGGGCAACTCGGACGAGTATTGACTGCATCGCCGATGTACCTTTCGGGACCCCGTGGGTACTAACACCCCTTCCATCGGACGGTGACTTACACGAATTAAGGCCAATCGATGACTTTCTGAAACTTTCGTCACGTTCCGCCCACAAGTGGCTCGGTCAGAGGAGTGCCGCGCCGACTTGGAGCGTTTTGTCTGCTGTTGCTTCGACTAGCGAGACCGGCACTAGCTGCGGCGGCCGTGCAGCAGTTGGCTGATCTGCAACAGCACGTTGGTGGTGCGGGGGTGGCGAGCGAAGCTGGTCAGTTTCAACGGGATAGGGAACCGCTCGCGGGTGGTTGATTTAGCGCGGGCAAACTCACGTAGACCATCGACGCCATGCAGTCGGCCGAAGCCAGATTGCTTGACGCCACCCCAGGGCAAGGCCGGGGCACCGGCGTACATCAGCCACGCATTCATGCTGACCATGCCGACCTGCAGACGACTGGCAGCTTGTTCCATGCGCTCGCGTGAACCGGAAAAGATCGAGGCGCCTAGTCCATATTCGGAGCCGTTAGCCCGGTCAACGGCTTCGTCGAGATCGCGTACCCGATTGACGACTACCACCGGACCGAAGGTTTCCTCCCGCACCGCCGCGCTGTCTTCGGGGACTTCCGTGAGCAATACCGGAGAAATCAATGAGCCGTGGATGCTGCCCGTGCCACCAACGACGGCCTTGCCGCCGTCAGCGAGGGCCGCGTCCAGATGCCGGTGCACCACATCAATCTGTCTTGGCATCGTCATGGGGCCGAAGTCGGCATCCGCTGCAGTGCCCGGTCGTACCGATGCGGTCCGCTCCGCGAGCAGTTGGATGAACTCGTCTGCCACTTTTTCGTGGACATAGACCAGTTCCACGCCAGCGCAGGTCTGACCAGCGTTAGAAAAGGCGCCGAAGGCGACTACATCTGCTGCCTTGGCCAGGTTTGCGTCGTAGTCCACCAACACCGCGTCTTTGCCACCGCATTCCAACACGATCGGTGTTAACGAATCGGCGCATTCGGCCATAACCTTTTTGCCGGTAGCCGTCGAGCCGGTGAAGGAGATCTTGTCGGTGCCTGTTTGGCAGAGCGCTGCACCGGTGTCACCGCGCCCAGTGGCAAGCTGCAGGACTGGTTGTTCGGTGACGACTTCGCCGAAAGCTTGGACAAGCCACTCGCCAACAGCGGTGGTGTATTCCGAAGGTTTGAAGACCACGGCGTTGCCAGCGGCGAGGGCGTAGATGATGGAGCCCATGGGCGTGAACACCGGGTAGTTCCACGGGCCGATGACTCCCACGACGCCCAGCGGTTGGTACGCCACGGTGGCGGCCTGATTCAAGGTCAGCAGGCCTGGTCGCACCGATCGGCGGCGCAAGGTGCCCTCAGCGTTGTTGGCTGCCCAGTTCAAGTGATCGACGGTGAGCACAACTTCCAGCAGTGCATCTTCGCGAGGTTTGCCGTTCTCGGCGTGAACGAGTTCAGCGATCTCCTCCGCTCGGCGAACAAGTAGCGATTTGAATCGCAGGATTCGCTTGCGCCGCTCGGCAAATCCCAACTCGCGCCACCAGTTCCCCGCGATACGTGCCCGATCGACGACCTCGGCGACCTCCTCGCTATTCATCAGCCGGTAGTTCCCGATAACCCGGTTATCGGCGGGTGATGTGCTAGCAAAAGTGTGGTCAGTCGTCGGCATGACGCTCCAGTGCTTGGTGTTTCCCCCACCGTAGGCGAATAATCACCGATGGTTGTGTTTCCGTGAATATCGACGGCGACATTTTGCGTCTCGTGGTGGGCCGACTTCCGGAGCGTAGGGCTGCGGTAATTTGAGCGATAGTTTGCAGAGGGGGGATACTGGGCGGGCAGCAGCGAATTTCCGAGCGTATTCGCTAGCGTCGAACTTGGGGAGGCAGAGTGCGCATCACTGGTACCGGTCACGCCAGCCTGTACATGGAGACCTCCGCAGGCAGCATCCTGTGCGACCCGTGGGTGAACCCGGCCTATTTCGCTTCGTGGTTCCCGTTTCCCGACAACTCACAGTTGGATTGGCAACAACTCGGGCAGTGCGATTACCTGTACGTTTCGCACCTGCATCGGGATCACTTCGACGCCAAGAATCTGGCCGAGAACATCCGCAAAGACACCACGGTGCTGTTCCCGGACTTCCCGACCAGTTCGATGGAAGACGAACTGCGCGAACTGGGCTTCAACAACCTGGAACGGCTGCCCAACGAAGAAGTTGTCGATGTCGGCAGTGGTGTTCGTCTGATGATTCAGGCCATGACCGCCCCCACCGACGGGCCGCTGGGTGACTCGTCGATCTGGATCGATGACAACGGCCTGCGAGTGCTGAACCAAAACGATGCTCGGCCCGCCGAACTCGCCATGTTCGCGGAACTGGGTCACGTGCACGCGCACTTCCTGCAATTCTCCGGCGCCATTTGGTACCCGATGGTCTACGACCTACCGCCCGCTGCGAAGCAGGCGTTCGGCAAGCAAAAGCGAGAGCGGCAACTAGACCGCTCACTGCGCTACGTAGAGGATCTGCGGGCTAGTTGGGTGTTCCCAATGGCCGGTCCGCCCTGCTTCCTGGATGACGAGTTGTGGCAGTTCAACGACATCTTCGAGGACGAGGGAAATATCTTCCCCGACCAGCAGGTATTCACCGACTTCATGGTGGATCAGGGCCACGACAACGGCATCATTCTGCTCCCCGGATCGGTGGCAGAGTTGAACACCGAGGCAGTTGCGGTGGAACACCCAGTCGAGAACGTGCGTGATTTCTTCAGCACCGAAAGCAAGCGCAAGCACTTAGAGGCCTACCGCGATCGGCAGCGCATCGTTATCGCCGAGGAACGGGCCTCCTGGTCACACCCGGAGATCGACGTGCTGGCAGTGCTGCAAGAGCGGTTTGAGCCAATCATGGAACAGGCCGAACAGATTGCCCACGGCATCGGCGGCCCCGTCCTGTTCGAACTGACCGCCCCCTTGCCAGAGGAGGGTGAGGATCCGCCGGTGCTTGAAGAGGTGGTCTTCGACTTCACCACTCGTAAAGTTCGCCGGCCGCTACCTGAGGACAAGCCGCGTTATCGGTTCCGGACTCAGCGACGCTTGATCGAACATCTGCTGTACACGGAAGAAGAGGATTGGGTGAACCACCTGTTCCTGTCGGCCCGATTCAGTGCCAAGCGGATTGGTCAGTACAACGAGTTTGTTTACACCTTCTTCAAATGCCTCACCGACGAACGAGTCAACTACGTCGAGGGTTGGTATGCCGAACAGCAGCCTGACGCCGAAGACATCGAGTTGGGCGATTGGGTCGTGCAGCGTCGCTGCCCCCATCTCAAGGCTGACCTATCACGGTTCGGCGAGATCGAAGGCGACACGCTGCAATGTTTGCTGCATGGCTGGAAATTCGATCTGCCCTCAGGTCGTTGTCTGACTAGCGCCGGCCATGAGATTCGGGCTTCCCGAGTCGAGTAAGCCCTAGAGCGGACCTAGCGGTATAAGTCGCATTCCAGCTGCCAGGCCGCGAGATGTCGTCTCCTGCGACCTCACCGACGGCAGATCAGCTGCATCTGCCACACTTATTGGGTTGGGATTCCGGGGTTTCACCCCGTCGCGCATCGAGCAGCGGTACGAATCGACATCGAAACGGAGCGACTCATGTCTTCAGTCACCAAAATTGCCGTCGTCGGCGACGGTAACCTCGCCACTCAGATTGTGGAACTAGCCGGTCAGGCTGGTGTCGAGGTGGTGTCGGCCCCCTCCACCGGTGACCTGCCCGCCCTTGATGGTTCCGGTCTCGTCATCGAGGCAGTGGCCGAGCGGTTCGGCGCCAAGCAGGACACCCTGACCGAGCTTGCTAAGGCTGCACCAGAAGATGCGGTGTTGGTGACCACCACTTCGGTACTCGGTGTTGCCGATCTAGCACTGGCAGCCAGTATTCCCAGTCGCCTGGTTGGCCTGAACTTGGCCCTACCGGTGGCCTCGCGCACCTTGGCAGAAGTGGTGGAAACCCCACTGGCCGCACCTGCTGCAGTCGCAGCGGTGGCGGACTTCGCTGAAGCAGCCGGACGCACCGTCGCTCGGGTGGGCGACCGACCCGGCCTGATCACTACTCGGTTGCTCTACGGCTACCTGAACCACGCCGTGAGCATGGTGGAAGGTGGCTACGCGACTGCCGACGACGTTGATGCCGCGATGCGGTTCGGTTGCGGCTACCCGGTGGGTCCGATCGCAGCCATCGACGCGATTGGTCTGGACCGTTTCACCGACACCCTGACCGCCCTGTATGCCGAGACTGGCGAGCGAGTGCATGCGCCGTCCCCGGTGCTGAAGCAACTGGTGGCCGCCGGTCATCTGGGGCAGAGCACCGGTCGCGGTTTCTACACCTACGCCGCCCCCGGGTCGGCGGAGATCGTGGCTGATGCTGATGCCGCAGACGATACCGATGCCGGTCGCGTCGTGGAGACAGTCGGTGTGGTGGGTTCGGGCACCATGGCCACCGGGATCATCGAGGTGTTTGCCAAGTCCGGCTACGCCGTCACCTTCATCGCTCGAGGTGAGGAGAAAGTCGCTCGCGTCATCGCAAGTTTGACCAAGTCACTGGAGAAGCAGGTAGCCAAGGGTCGACTGTCGGAAGAGGATCGCGATGCG
Organism: Actinomycetes bacterium; assembly: GCA_022599915.1. Lineage (NCBI taxonomy): Bacteria > Bacillati > Actinomycetota > Actinomycetes > Actinomycetes bacterium. Next base: position 23,688 of record JAHZLH010000026.1, on the reverse strand, counting down.
GTGCTCGGCCGGGTCACTGGTGCCATTGACGTGTCCGCGCTGGATCAGGTCGATCTCGTGGTGGAGGCGATCGCCGAGGACCTCGACATCAAGGTTGAGTTGTTCCGCAATCTGGATCGAATCTGCAAGCCCGGAGCGGTGTTGGCCACCACTACGTCCAGCCTGCCGGTGATTGAGATGGCCGCAGTCACCTCGCGACCCCAGGACGTTGTTGGCCTGCACTTTTTCAACCCGGCACCCATCATGAAACTGGTGGAGATCGTGTCCACGGTGGAAACCGCGCCCGACGTCATTGCCACTTCCCGGCAGATCTGCGCCAGCACCAAGAAGGTAGCGGTCGAATGCGGTGACCGGGGTGGATTCATCGTCAACGCCCTGCTGTTCCCCTACTTGAACGATGCAGTGCGGCTGCTGGATGCTCACTACGCCGATAAGGAGCAGATCGACGAGGCGATCAAGGCTGCCACCGGCTTCCCGATGGGTCCGTTTGCACTGCTCGATGTGGTCGGCAATGACGTGTCGCTGGCGATCCAGGAAGTGCTGCTCGCAGAGTTCAACAACCCAGGATTCACCCCGGCGAAGTCACTCAATGATGTGGTGGCGGCTGGGTTCCTCGGTCGCAAGACCGGCCGCGGGTTTTACGACTACAGCTGACGGTTAGTTGGGGACCCCGGCGTTGGCGAGTTCATCCGCTCGTTCGTTGCCGGGGTGGCCAGCATGGCCTTTCACCCATTCCCAGTCCACGGTGTGGCTGGACAGTTCTTCGTCGAGGACTTCCCAGAGATCTCGGTTCTTTACCGGTTTCTTGGCTGCGGTACGCCAGCCGTTTCGCTTCCAGCCCGCCATCCATTTGGTGACGCCGTCTCGGACGTAGATGGAGTCGGTCACCACCAATACCTGACACGACCGAGAAAGCGCCCGCAGTCCCTCGATCACGGCGGTAATCTCCATACGATTGTTGGTCGTGTCGCTTTCACCGCCGCATAGTTCTTTGCGGTGGTCACCCCACTCCAGCAGCACCCCCCAACCGCCAGGGCCGGGGTTTCCTTTGCAGGCGCCATCGGTGTAGAGCACTACCGGTTCAGCTGCGGTCTCCGACATTGTTCTCCTAGGTTGGGGTCATCCGGTGATCGAGCACCGGTGGGGTCAGCGGACGGGCGTGGGTGGTGGATGGCCACCCGCCGGTCGGGTTCGCCCCACCGACCAGTTCCGCAACGCGGTGATGTCTTCGGAGCGAGTGACCGATAACGGGATCGTGCTGTGCGTCTCCGCCAGCAGGTGGTCGGTGGTCAGCGGTGAGTTGGCGGCGAATGCGGTGTAGAGCGAGGCAACAATCATGGACTCGATCTCCGAGCCGGAGAACCCGTCGGTGGCAGTCGCCAGCGCATTCACATCAAACTGGCGCGGATCGCGGTCCCGCTGCTGTAGGTGGTAGGCCAAGATGGCGCTGCGCTCCAACGGATCGGGCAGATCCACGAAGAACAGCTCATCGAATCGACCCCGGCGAGCCAGCTCTGGTGGCAATGAGGTGACGTCATTGCTGGTGGCGACGACAAAGATGCCATCAGGCCGTTCCTGCAGCCAGCGCAGCAGCACCCCAAGTACGCGACGGGAGGCGCCGCTGTCATTGTCGCCGGCGCCCGCGAACGCTTTTTCGATCTCGTCGATCCAAAGCACCACCGGACTCATGGCCTCTGCCGCCAGTAAAGCCTCCCGCAGTTGTTTCTCTGACTGACCGACGTAGGAGCCGTGGAGCCGGCCGGCGTCTAGGGCGGCCAACGTCATTCCCCAACTACCCGCCAACGCTCGCGCGATCAACGACTTACCGCAACCGGGAACACCCACCAGCATGATGCCCCGCGGTGCTTCCAGGCCGAACTCGCGTGCTTCGGGGGCGAAGCCACGACCGCGCAGTTGCAGCCAGGACTTCAGTGATTCCAGGCCGGCCACATCGTCAAAGTCGCTGTCAGTGTCAATCAAGTCCAGTGGGCCGTCGCTGAGCAGTTCAGCTCGAGCCTTGGTGGCTGCCTCAGCGTCAGCGGCATCCAGCCGACCGTCGACTGCCGCCTGCTTGAGGATGATGCGTTCTGCTTCCGTAGGAGTCAGACCCATCACCGCATCAACCAGCGGCTCAAGATCTTTAACCGCCACATGCCAGCCCTGTCGAGGTAGACCCGCGACGGTCCTTTTCACTAGGGCCGTCATCTGTTCCCGATTAGGCGGCGGCAAATCCCAACGAATTGCAGCACCGGCAAGTGAGTCGGGCACGTCACTTCCGATTCCGGTGATGATCACCATGCTGCCGGAGCTACCGGCTTGGCCCAGTTCCTTGAGCTGCCGAGCAGCGGCCGGATCATCGAGGATCTGGCCAGCGTCAAGGAGCAGCGTGATGTGGCGTTGGGTCAGGTCGGAAAGAAAAGCCAGCGCATGCTCCGGATCACGGGTGCCGGACTGCGGCTGGCCGCCGCTGACCCGCAATCCATCGGCAGGGGTCCACAGCCATAGCTGCCCGCCAGTCGCTTGCGCTGCTTCAGTAGCGGTGGCGATCAGGGTCTGCTCATCCCGGGTGTCTACCACCAACAGACTATGGCGGCTCGCCATGAGAGCACGGAGATCATCGGCAACAGTTGGCACACCCGTAGCCTAGATGCTTGGATTCGCGCTATGGCCCACCGCAAGCACAACCGACCCGCCCAGCGACCACTGGGCGGGGTTTCCGGGCCGCAACAACTGGAAGAGCGAGATGGCCAGGAGTACTTTGTCCGAGCAATTCCGGGCCAGAACGCAACCAAGCCCTACACCTGCCCGCAGTGTCTTGACCGGATTGCGGTGAGTGAGCCACACCTGGTGGTGTGGCCTGCGGATGAAGATGACGGGGTAGGTCAACGGCGGCACTGGCACACCCGCTGCTGGCGGCGAGGTCAGCGATGAGCAAGATTCGCGCCAACAGCGTGTTACCGGCGCGGCGAGAAAAGTTCGCGATGACCACTGCCGACGGGTTGCGACTGCGCGGCGAGTTGACGCTGCCAGATTGGTGCGACCCAGTGGCCACACTGGTTTGTGTCCACCCACTTACCACCGAGGGTGGCTCGATGGAGTCCCACGTCTTTCGCAAACTGTCGTGGCGGCTGCCGGCCCTGACCGGGCTGGCGGTGATGCGATTCAATCTCCGCGGAGCCGGGGAGGGGGCTGACCGTAGTGAAGGCGAGTTCGATTTTTGCGGCGGGGAAGGACTGGACCTCGGCGCAGCGTTGGCCTGGGTGTCGAGGCGGGAACTCCCAGAGCCGTGGCTGGTGGGGTGGTCCTTCGGCACTGATGTGATCTTGAAGCACGGCGATCGTGACCCCGTCGAAGGGGCGATTTTGCTGTCGCCACCAGTGCGGTTTACCGAAGACTCCGACCTGCAACGCTGGGCCAGGTCCGGTCGGCGGATGGTGGTGTTGGTTCCGGAGTTTGATGACTATTTGCGACCCGATGCCGCACGTGAGCGTTTCGCGCCGGTGCCGCAAGCGGAACTGATCCCGGTAGCGGAGGCTGGTCATCTGTGGGTGGGAGAACGGGCTGTCCGGGAGGTGCTGGACGAGGTCGCTAGGGTAGTGACACCTGCGGCCCATCCGCTTGCCACTGAGTGGGACGGACCGATGGTGAGATGGAGTGATTTATGAGCAGCCTTGCGGGTCGTCGAGCAGTCATCACCGGAGCATCCCGCGGCATCGGCCGCGCCATTGCTGAACGATTGGCCCGAGAAGGGGCATCGGTGGCGATCCTGGCTCGCAACGAACAGATGCTGTCGGAAGTTGCTGCCGGTATCGGTCGAGAGGGCGGCGACTGCATTGTCCGCCCAGCCGATGTGATGGATCCGGAGGCATTTCGCGGGGTGCTCGATTCCGCAGTCTCCGAACTGGGTGGTGTGGACATCCTGATCAACAACGCCGGTGGCAACTCGTTCTCGATGCCGTTGGTCGCCACCCGGTTCTCTGGCTGGCAGAAGACCCAGCAGTTGAACCTAGACTCCGTGGTGCATGCCTGTCAGGTGGTGCTGCCGGTGATGCTGCAACAGCAGTCTGGTTCGGTGGTGAACCTGTCCAGCATCGCTGCGCTGCGTGGAGCTCCGTTGATGGCGCACTACGCGGCAGCGAAGGCAGCGATCATCTCGCTCACGGAAAGTCTCGCCGTCGAGTGCGCCACCAGTGGCATCCGAGTAAACGCGCTGCTGCCGGGCTGGATCGAAACTGACCTGACTGACTTCTTGCGCAACGAGGCCGAAACCGAAGAAGCGGTCTTGAATCGGGTTCCGATGCATCGATGGGGTCGCCCAGAAGAGATCGCCGCCGCGGCCCTATTCCTCGTCAGTGATGAGTCGTCGTTTATGACCGGGCAAAGCCTGGTCGTTGACGGTGGTTTGGCGGTCATGCCCTGATGTCCGCGACAGCTAGCGCAGTAGCGCCGGTGGTACTGCTCCTGCACGCCTTTCCCTGCGACCACACCATGTGGTCCGCGCAAGCGGATCAGTTGACCGACGCCGGATACCGAGTGCTCGCACCAGATCTGCCAGGCTTTGGCGGCGCTGCCCTGCCTGCGGTGGCACCAGACCTCGACGTCGTTGCCGGCCAACTCATCGAGTGGTTGGACGAGCAGCAAGTCACGCAGTGCGCCGTAGCCGGATTGTCCCTGGGTGGCTACACCGCCATGGCGCTGTTGCGCCAGGCCCCAGAACGGATCACCGCGCTGATGCTGGTGGATACCAAGGCAACAGCGGACCCCCCACCAGCACTGGCCAATCGACTGGCAGTAGCCGAGCGAGCCGAGGCTGACGGCAACACCGAGTTCCTCGTCGAGGCCATGATTCCAGGACTGTTGGGGGAGACCACTCGTTCGGAGCGCCCGGAGGTCGTCGATCGGACTGCGGCATGGATTCGAGCAGCAGCCCCGGCCACAGTGGCCTGGTACCAACGAGCCATGGCGCAACGACCGGACTCGCTAGCCAGCTTGTCGCAGTTCAATCGGCCAGCAGCGGTGATCTACGGGGAGGAAGACACCGTACTGAGTCCGCTAGGTGAGCAAGAGGCGATGGTTGCAGTACTTCCCAACAGCGTCTTGATCCGAATTCCTTCCGCTGGTCATCTGTCGGCGGTGGAGCGCCCCACTGCGGTGTCTGAAGCGCTATTGCAGTTTCTGGCCGCACAGGACCAGTCAAAGCGGTAGTGACCTACGAAATGTCGCCAGCACCGGGGCGGCCCGGATAGCGATGGTTGCCGGAGTTTCGGCCGATAGCCGATAGTGAGCCGAACTACTGGTCTTGTAGTTCCGGTTCGGTCGTGGGAACGGGCGCTGGTTGCTGATCTTGCGCTTCAGCGAGCGCATCGACTGCGCCTTCCAAGACTTGGGAGTACCGATTGACGCCTTTAGTCGTCAGGTGGATGCCGTCTTTGACATGCAGTCCGGAGTTGGCTTCGGCGTAGCCATGCCAATCAGCCAGCACCGTATTGGGAGTTTCCGCGACTAGTTCGCGAATAAGTTCATTATTGGGGTTTTGCCATTCCCGGGGGACGTCCACGTTGACCACTACTACCCGGGGCACCTCCGACAGGACGTCCAGCATGGTTCGCAGCTGCTGTTCGGTGACGTAGCCGTTGGATCCGGTATGCAGGATCACCGTCTCTCGGAAGGCGCCTGCGTCGCGCAGTTGCCGCAACCGAGCCACCATGTCTACCGCTTGGCGGCCTACTGCTGCGTCGATTGACACCTTCTTGAAGGTTGAGCGCAGTCCGCTTTGGGCGCCCAGCATCACGGATTCACCGACTGCCAACACCCCGGGCTTGAGTTCTACTGTGCTGCCGGGGTTGGTCACTGTCCCAGAAAGCTCTGGATCTCCGGGTTGTGGTTCGGGAGCAGGGTCTTGCGCCGAACCTGTTTGGGCATCGAGCGCGGAAACTTCGGTAACTCCACCGAGATAGTCCGGTACCTCTTCGTCGATCGTGACCAGTCGCAACCCGATCAGTGCCGTCAATGCCAGCGCGACGCCTCCGATGATGGTTGCCCGTTTCCGGATTGGCTGACGATGTTCGGCTGGCAGGGCGCGGTAGTTGCGCCAGGCCTGGCCAATGGCGCCGCGGCGCACCGGCATCTCCACGTAGCGGTAGGAGAGTTCGGCGAGACCGAAGGTGATTCCCATCCGCAGCAGGAAGTTCGACAGTCCCTCGAATGGCACGTCGAGTTCTGGTCGAAGCACCAGGAAGACCGGCCAATGGAACAGATACAGCCCGTATGAGCGTTGCCCAATGTATTTCAGCGGCTGGGCGCCCAGTACGTTGCCCAAAATCGAGGCTGGATGCGAGGCCACGGCAATGACCACAGCCACCAGGATGGAGAAGATCAGGAATCCACCCCAGTAGAGCCAGGAGGCGTTGGAGTGGGTGTTCATCATGATGAGCACCACGAGCCCGAGGGCAACGAAGCCGCTGGCATTGAGGATGGCTTTAGCCCCGCTCATCAGGTCGGTCTTGAGTCGGTTCGGCAGGTAAACCGCGGCAAGTGCCGCCCCGATCAGCAGGCCCATCGCGTGAGAATCGGTGCCGAAGTACACCCGGCTGCCGTCGCTGGTCTCCGGGTAGCCGTTCATAAGCGACAGCACCACCATGATCAGCGTCGAGACGAGCGCACCGATGAGCGCCCAATCTCGGACTCGGTGACGACCGCCCCTCCGCCAGGCCAAAACCGCGATTGCTGGCCAGATCAGATAGAACTGCTCCTCGACCGCTAGCGACCACAGGTGCTGCAGCATGGGTGGTCGGCCGGTGGCCTCGAAGTAGGACTGGTCTGTGAAGATATAGACCCAGTTGGTGGTGTATGTCAGCGCACCCAAAATGTCTCGGCGCACATTGGCGGCTGCGTCCGTGGCCAGGAACGCCGCGAGGACGGCGGCGAGGGCGAGTACCAAAAACAGTGCGGGCAGGAGCCTGCGAGCCCGGCGCACGTAGAACTGTTTGAAGTTCAGCCGGCCATTACGTTCAAGTTCGGTCAACACGATCGAAGTGATCAGGAAACCGCTGAGCACGAAGAACATGTCCACGCCGAGGAAGCCACCCGGCATCCAACTGACGTCCGCGTGATAGAGCAGGACGGCTAGGACTGCTAGCGCGCGGATCCCGTCGAGGCCGGGGATGTAGGACAGGCCGCGGGTCCCAGGTGCGCCGGCGGCGCCAGCCCTGGTTCCGGTGTCAGACGAGTGAGGCGCAGCGACATTGGCGGCGGGATCCCGCGTCGCGTCGATTGTCGCCACTGCTCCTCCAATCCTCCCGGTCGCAGTTGGGTCAGCACTTGTGAGACGACCCGTCAGGTCGCTGCGAATAGCTGATCTTCACTCGTGCAATGCCAGTCCCGGGAAGTCTAGATCCGGCGTCCGACTACGCTGCCGCGACACGCTGCAGTTGTGGTTGATAAATCCCAGATCCACCATATGTGGTGGTCGCGGAGCTCAGCCGGGTGCGAGAGTGCGCCACGAGTCCGGCTTTCGCAGTGATGAGCTACTCGACAGCGGTGAGGTGCAATCCCGTCAGACCACATCGTGGCAACGCCAATCACCGGTGGCTGGCGTTATGAAATGCGCGGGGTGCCGAATTTTTGCGTCCAATAGATGCCGTAGTCAGAATCGCCGGTGGCGACTCCCACTCCGATTTCGGTGAACGCGGGATTCATGATGTTCTGGCAGTGGCCGGGAGAATCCAGCAGACCACGAGTTGCTGCGGCAGCATCAGAATATCCAGCAGCGATATTTTCCCCCGCTCGAGACCAGCGGTATCCCTGTTCGCTCATGCGGTCCCAGGGCTCGGAGCCGTCAGAGCCTGTGTGGGAGAAGAAGTCGTTGGCGACCATATCGTCAGAATGTGCCTGTGCCGCTGCTGCTAGCAGATCCTGTGGTCCCAACGGTGGCGCCGGCGGGAAGTAGCCGTACTGCCCGCAGGTGTAACCGGTAGCCCTCGCCTCGTTCACCAACGTGACCATTTGCAGTTCCTTTTCGGCCATCGCCGAATCGGGAGTCGGGCTAGCGGGACCGGGGCTGGTGGCCGGCTGCGGAGCGGGTGCGGGTGAACTCGCTGGTGCTGATGACTGCGTGAAGGTGACGGTTACACGCTTGCTGACTGCTCGTTGCTTTCGGCGCTGGGCTTTCGCTACCGCTCGCACCGTGGCACTGTCGGCCGCAGCCACGGTGACGTCGCTGCGGAATTTTCCGCGGGATTTGGTACGAGTGTTTGCAATCGGCTGCCAACCAGTTGACGCCAGCAGTTGAATTTTGACTCGAAGGCGTTGGCCCTTCGCGCCGCGGAGTTTGCCTCGTAATGGGATTGCCGCGCCTTCAGTAACCTCGCGTGGGCCACGCAAGAGCAGCATGCTGCGTTGCTTGCTGTTCACTACTGCGGCTGCTGCCACAGCGCCGTTTGGTTTGGTTCGCCAGCTGGATTCGCTCTCGGCAGCCACGGCGGGAACTGCGGGCGTAGCGAGCGTGACGACCGCGGCGACCGCCGCCAGACCCTTCAGTTGCACCTTGCTCATACCGATACCGCTCCCACCACTTGTTGCCGCCATATCTAGTCATCGGTGACGGTGACGATCGTCTTGAGCCGACGATGTGGGTGGCAAAACTGCCGAAACGATTCGGCAGCGTAGGGCGGTGTGAGCCAGCAGATCTCGGGGATGAACTCGTTGCGTCAACAAAGAGTTGGCCACGACCTTGGAGAAACCCATGAAGAACATGCAAGAAGTCATCACGACCAACGCCGGTGGCAAGACGACACTACGGTGGGCCATTGCCGCTGGGGCACTCGCGCTGGCGCTGCCGTTGATCGGTGCCACCGCCAGCCCAGCGCAGGCATCAACCGCTACTGGCAGTGGCAACGGTGAGCAGGCACACACCACGCAGTACCAAGAAACTGCGGTCGCCAACCGGGCGGATATCGCTGCTTCCGGTGCCATTTTGATTGAGGCGGAAGATGAGCAGGGTCGAGAAACTCTCACTCACCTGCGGATCCGTGGTGGGTACTTTGACTTTGCCACCGACTCTGGCGAAATCAAGCTGCTCTACCGCAACAGTGATGGCGTGACTAGCACCAAGGCCTATCCGGTCGAGTGGGTCGATCGGTTCGGGCCCAATATTGAGTTCGGTATCGAGTTGCCCTTCAACACTCGGCAGGGCCAAGGGAGTGCCTACTTCGAAACCGAGATCCCTGGTCTGGAATGGGATATGGGCTACTACACCGGCGGTCTACTCGCCCCTGGCGCTCATGACGGACTGTCGGGGCTGGAGGCAGATGTGGAAATGATGCGAGTTGAGTAGTTGGCTGCGGTGCTGCCGGCGCTCTGCCCAAGTAGCAATGACATCGGCCCCGCCAAGCCGGAGAATTCCGGAGGGCGGGGCCGATTGTTGTGCTGTTGACAGGTCGGTCGTGGCTCACACGCCGCGGAAGCGATTGATCCCATCGATGTATTTGTCGCGCTTGTCGGTGTCCGAAACACCCAGACCTTCCTCGGGGGCAAGCGCCAACACGCCCACTTTGCCCTGATGCAGGTTGCGGTGCACCTGCGAGGCGGCCTCTCCCGCCTCTTCCAGCGGGAACACCTGTGACACCGTTGGATGGATCATGCCCTTGTCCACCAGCCGGTTGGCCTCGAAGGCCTCCCGGTAGTTGGCGAAGTGGGAGCCAATGATCCGCTTCAGGTTCATCCACAGGTAGCGGTTGTCGTACTCGTGCATGTAACCGGAGGTGGAGGCACAGGTCACGATGGTGCCGCCCTTGCGAGTGGCGAATACTGAAGCGCCGAACGTCTCGCGACCGGGGTGCTCGAACACGATATCCGGGTCCTCGCCACCGGTGAGCTCGCGGATGCGCTTGCCGAACCGCAGCCATTCCTTGGGGTCCTGGGTGGTCTCGTCCTTCCAGAACTTGTAGCCCTCCGCCCGGCGATCAATGATCAGCTTCGCGCCCATCTTGCGGCAGATTTCCGCCTTCTCTTCGCTGGAGACGACACAGATCGGTACCGCGCCGCCGTTCAGCGCGTACTGCGTGGCGTAGGAACCCAGACCGCCGGAAGCGCCCCAGATCAGCACGGTGTCGCCCTGCTTCATGCCGGCGCCGTTGCGAGAAACCAACTGCCGGTAGGCGGTGGAGTTCACCAGACCGGGGGAGGCGGCCTCTTCCCAGGTGAGGTGCTTGGGCTTCGGTAGCAGCTGGTTGCTCTTCACCAGCGCCACCTCGGCGAGTCCACCGAAGTTGGTCTCGAAGCCCCAGATCCGCTGCTCCGGATCCAGCATGGTGTCGTTGTGGCCGGCGCTGTCTTCCAGTTCCACGCTGAGGCAGTGTGCCACCACCTCGTCGCCTGGGTTCCACAGGTGAACGCCGGGGCCAGTGCGCAGCACGACGCCCGCCAAGTCGGAACCCAGGATGTGGTAGGGCAGGTCGTGGCGGGCAGCCAGCGGGCTCAGCTTGCCGTAGCGATTCAAGAACCCGAACGTCGACACCGGCTCGAACAGGGCTGACCACACGGTGTTGTAGTTGATCGCAGTCGCCATTACGGCCACGAGGGCCTCGCCTGGGCCCAGTTCCGGCAGCGGCACATCGTCGAGATGGAGCGCCTGGCGGGGATCCTTGTCGCGGGAGTCCATCCCAACGAACATTTCCTCGTCCTCTTTATGCAAGGTGATTGCCCGGTACGAATCCGGAAGCTCAATATTGGCGAACTCCTCAGCAGGGGTGTCCCCAGCCATGATTGCGTCGCGGATTTCCTGCACGGGTGCCTCCAAAAGATCAAGGGATATGCCCTGCAACGGTAAGACAAGCCTTACTGGCCGGATGTCCTCGGGGTGATCAGAGGCGACTTCAGTCACACTGTGGGACGCGAGACTCAGTTGTGACTACTGGGCCAATCGCTCCCGCGCCAGCACACCATGAACGCCCGGTCGAGCCAGATTCTGGTCCCGAAGTTCACTCGCCAAGGCCCGAGCAGCTGCTCGACGACCCGCCTGAAACAGTTCCTGCGGCTCAGTGAATTCCAGGATTCGGCCCTCATCGGCGGAGATCAGCGCAACTGGTACCTGACCAGCGACGTTGGGCAGCGCCAACCCGATCTGGGAGCGGATCTGGTGGTTGTAGGACAACGCGGCGATCTGCCACCAGCGAATGTCCTTCAGCTCCGCTTCCGGAACAGCCGAAGTGGCAGTGTCCAGCAGCACGATCGACTTGGCACCGGCGTCGACAGCCTGCTGCAGTGGGGCAGAGGCGCTCATGCCGCCATCGATCAGGAGTCGCCCATTGATTTCCACCGGCGGAAGCACCACTGGCAGCGTGCAGGCGGCCGCCACTGCTTCCACGAGTTGGCCTTGGCGCAGCATTACCGGTCGGCCCGTCTCCAAGTCGCTGGCTACCAAAACGAGTTCGGCTGGAATCTGGGTGTCGTTGCTGGCGGCGAGTGCTGAAGCAATCAGCGAACGAAACTCGCGGGCGTGCTTGCTGGTTCGCGGACCCAGCCCGCGGACTGCTGCGGTGCCCAGTGACGAAAACACCGATTGTTCGGGGAGTTTCTCCCAAAACACCCGCAGCCGACCCAGATCTGGGTCGGGACCGGGTAGGGCTGCGGCATTGATGGCGCCAAACGACGAGCCCACGATGAGATCGGGCTGGTATTCCTGTTCCAACAGGACCTCAGCCATACCCACTTGGGCGGCGGCTCGGCCGCCACCACTAGTCAGCACCCAAGCCACCGGTCGAGGAAGCGCATCGAGAATCCGTGGTGTCATGGGCCCACCCGATGCCACAGTTGTGGTTCGATGGTCGCGATCTCTGGGGCACCCGGTCGGGAATACAACCCAGGCCGCAGCCGCCCGCTGTGGTCGGCCACCAGGTCCAGCAGGAACGACCGGGCCATTGCGTAGGTTTCACTGGCGGCCGACATAGTCGCACCAAAGTCCAGTACCCCACCCAAGTTGTGTGGCGTGGGTAGTAGTAGGAGTGGGACGTCTCCGGCTGCCTGCGAGAGTTGGTGACGCCGCTGCGTCATCGAGAGCGATGCTGCCAGCCGGGCCAGTACTCGTCGTCCTGATGGATTGACCTCACCCAACTCACGTGCGCCGGTATCCAGCACCACGATGGAGCCAGCTCCGCGCTCTACTGCCTGAACTGCTGGCAGGTTTGCGCTGGCGAGCCCGTCGATCAGTTGCCGGCTATCGATTTCAACGGGTGGCAGCAGGCCCGGGATGGCTGCGGAAGCTAGCAGCGCCGGGATCAGTGGTCCGTTATCGATAACGACCGGCAGCCCGGTGGCCAGATCGGTGGATACGGTCGCGAAGGGCAGCGCGAGGTCGGCGAAAGTTTGTGCACCGATGACACTTTCCAAAGTCTCTCGAATTGCGGCGTTGTCCATAAGTGCGTTTTGTCGAGCGTTTCCGAGACTGCCCCACCAGCCGTCACCAATGACGTTGCGGGTATCCAGTTGCGCCCAGACGTAGGAAAGCCGGTTCATTCCCGAACCCGGATCCTCGGCAACGACCACGCCGGTCAAGGCTCCGGCCGAGGTCCCGATCAGTGAGTCGGGAATCAGGTCGGTTTCCGATAGTGCCTGTAGCAGTCCCCACTGCACCGCACCTCGCGAGCCGCCGCCGGCCAGCACGAAGTGGACTGGCTGCGGCAGCAGTTTGCTGAGCGGTAACTTCTCACCCAGCGAGCGCACTTTCGCGCCGCGCGCAGGCGGTACGAAGAGGCGAGGATCGGCCATAGCGCAACCCTAGCGAGCGAAGCGCACGTGCACCGGTTGCCCGCCAGACTGGACCTCAGCGCAATATGCGAGAGCTCGCGACGCACAATAGAGGCCATGAATAGTGCTGTTGCTGCCATAGCCACCCGAATAGATCACGTCGGGATCGCCGTCCCGGACCTCGATGAGGCGATTGCCATGTACCGCAATGCCTTCGGTCTGGAGTCAGTGCACGAAGAGGTGAATGAGGAGCAGGGCGTTCGCGAAGCGATGTTGCGCATCGGCGACGGCTACATCCAACTGCTCGCCCCGCTGAGTGACGATTCGCCAATCGGGAAGTTCCTGGCTCGCAGCGGCCCGGGTATTCAGCAGGTGGCGTTCGGTGTGGAAGACATTGATGCGGCCGGTGAACATCTGCGCGCCGCCGGCGTGCGGGTGTTGTACGACGTCCCCAAGACCGGCACTGGCGGCTCCCGGGTCAACTTTGTGCACCCAAAGGATTGCGGTGGGGTGCTGGTTGAACTGGTTGAGTCCAGCGGCGACCTGCACTGACCGATAACGCGGCATTCGGCGCTGTTCTAACGGGAGTCACGGTAGTGAGGTCGTGTCGCCGATACAGCGACGTGCTCGGCCGCTAAATGCTGCCGGCTGGCCGCGCCGGATACCGGCGCGTGTCGCAGCCAGCCAGACCTGTTAGATGTCACACACTGGTGGCATGGAGCTCGACCGCATTGTGGCCACCGCTGGGGACATGATCTCGGCGATGACGCCGCTGGGATGGGCAATCGCAGCCGGAATTGCGCTGCTCTTCATCGTGGGCATCATCAAACAACTCGCGAAGGTCGCAATCGTTGCCTCGCTGCTTTTTGGTGTGGGCATCGTCCTACTGAATGCCCGGATGAATGATTGGCAGTTCATCTTCTGACCGCGTGTTGCCAATGCGGGGGTTTGGGTGGAGCAACTGGTGGGGATACTCTGGAGGAACTGTCGGGCGCTCAGCCGTAGCAACGGCCGCCCGGATCGAATTGCCTGGAGGCTCTCATGACGTCAACCGTGATCGTTGCTGGTGCCCGTACCCCCATGGGTCGGTTGACCGGATCACTCAAAGGTTTCTCCGCCGCTGACCTAGGTGGCATTGCCATCGAGGGTGCGCTGGAGCGCGCCGCAGTTAACCCCGACGTGGTGGACTACGTGATCATGGGTCAAGTTATCCAGGCAGGCGCTGGTCAGAACCCTGCTCGGCAGGCGGCCGCCTCGGCCGGTATCGGCATGGAGGTGCCAGCGCTCACCATCAACAAGGTGTGTCTGTCCGGCATCAACGCCATCGCGTTGGCCGACCAGTTGATTCGTGCCGGTGAGTACGACGTTGTGGTTGCCGGTGGCATGGAGTCGATGACCCAAGGGCCGCACCTGTTACCCAACAGTCGGGCCGGTTTCAAGTACGGCGACACCACGCTGAAGGACTCCACCTCCTTCGACGCACTCACCTGTGCCTTTGATCAGATGGCCATGGGGCAGTCCACCGAGGGCTACAACAGCAAGTACGACTTGACTCGTGAGCAGCAGGACGCCTTCGCGGCCCGCTCCCATCAGAAGGCCGCTGAAGCGCAGAAGAACGGTCTGTTCGACGACGAGATCATTCCGGTGGAGATTCCGCAGCGTAAGGGCGATCCCATCGTGTTCGCCGTGGATGAGGGCGTGCGCGCCGACACCACCACGGAGACCTTGGGCCGACTGCGCCCGGCATTCGCCAAAGACGGCACTATCACCGCCGGCTCCGCGAGCCAGATCAGTGATGGTGCCGCCGCGGTAGTTGTGATGAGCAAAGAAAAAGCCGAAGAGTTGGGCCTGGCATGGCTCGCTGAGATCGGCGCCCACGGCGTCGTGGCTGGCCCGGATGCTTCGTTGCAGGAGCAGCCCGCCAACGCAGTGCTGAAGGCGTGCGACAAGGAGGGCATCACTCCGGCCGATCTGGATCTGGTGGAGCTGAACGAGGCCTTCGCCGCTGTCGGCCTGGTGTCGGCGGACAAACTGGGGATGTCAGACGACAAGGTCAACGTCAATGGTGGTGCGATCGCCATGGGTCATCCGGTCGGCATGTCCGGCGCTCGGATCGTGCTGCATCTGGCGCTGGAGCTGCAGCGCCGCGGTGGCGGTACCGGTGCGGCCGCGCTGTGTGGCGGCGGCGGCCAGGGCGACGCCCTGATCGTGCGAGTTCCCGCTTCCTGATCGAGTGGAGCAAACCCCCACGGCACGCTCCTCGCGGGTTGTAGACCCGCGGGAGACGCTGGATCGTGCGCTGACTGGGGATCGGCGCAGCCTGGCGCGACTCATCAGCGCGGTTGAAGAACGTTCCGATGCCGCAGTGGCGATCGGGCGCCGACTGGCACCACTTGCCGGCACTGCTCACGTAGTGGGAATTACGGGTGCGCCGGGCGTGGGGAAATCCACCACGACATCAGCGTTGGTATCGCTGTGGCGTTCGCGGGGTCATCGGGTCGCGGTAGTGGCGATTGACCCTTCGTCGCCGTTCACTGGCGGTGCCCTGCTGGGTGACCGAATCCGGATGACTGAACACAGCACTGATCCGGAAGTCTTTATTCGTTCCATGGCCGCTCGCGGCCAACTCGGTGGCCTGTCGGCGGCCACTCCGGGTGCGATCAGAGTGCTGGATGCCTGTGGCTTTGACATTGTGGTGGTGGAAACCGTAGGAGTCGGGCAAAACGAGGTCGATGTAGTGCGATTCGCCGATACCGTGCTGATAGCGATGGCCCCAGGAATGGGGGATCGGATTCAGGCGAACAAGGCTGGGTTGTTGGAGATCGGAGATGTGATCGCGGTGAACAAGTCCGATCGCCCCGGTGCCGACGCCACCCGCCGGGAACTGCGGGCCATGATCAGCGCTAAGCCTCTGCATGAGGGGGAGTGGCGACCGCCGGTGCTGGGGATTACCGCTGCCGAAGGTGTCGGAATCGACAAACTAGCGACAGCATTGGCGGACCATCATCAGACCGCGATGGACAGCGGTCAGCTGGCGGTGCGGCGGGCGGCCCGAACCTCGGCGGAAATCACGTCACTCGCGGAGGAGTCGGTTGCACAACGGATTGCTGACCGTCGCGGTGATCTCGCCGGACTGTCGGCCCAAGTGCTGTCGGGGGAGCTAGATCCGTACGCGGCCGCCGATCAGTTGCTAGCTGACATTGGCGTGACTGGAGAGGGCCGATGAACGAACCGCACCACCCCGATGAGCAGCCAACGGATGAGCCAGTCGAGCCGGAGTCGGACGGGCAAGACCAGCAATGGACTGAGCCGGTCAGTGATCCGGCAGCCCAGCCCACCGAAGCCGTGTCACCGCCGGTACATGCCACCGAGGTCATTCCACCGCAGCAACCCGAGCCGCAGCCAACGACAACCTGGCAGGTTCCCCACGTCACTGGTCCATCAGTGTTTGCTGCAGTGCGCGCTCGCTGGCTCGTGCTCTTCGCCGTTGGTGGCCTAGCTCTGCTGTTTCTGATGGGCGCGCTGCTATCGCTCATCTTCGGTGACGATCCATCTGCTGGACCGATCTTTGCGGCACTGTTTTACCTGCCGCTGGTGTTGTGGGCTTTCTTTGTGCAGTGGCGTAACAAGGTTCGGCTGCGCACCCTGTTTGCGCTACCTCGGATCGGGAAGTACTGGTGGGTTGTGCTGGGGATGGTCCCGGTGCTGTTGGTCTTTTCGTTGGGTGCCAGCATTCTCACTGCCAGTTTCTTCCCCAGTTACGTGGAGAACGCGGAAATCGACACCGGCACCAACGCGTTGGCCCTAGCCCTGACCGTGGCGGTCATCCCACCAGTTGTGGAGGAGTTGATCTTCCGGGGTCTGCTGCTGGAACGGTGGGCTGCTGCTTGGCGGGTGGGAACGGCCGTAATCGTGCAGGCGGTCTTCTTCGGAATCTTGCATGTCGACCCGATTGGTGCCGGCGTTTTCGGCTTGGTACTGGCGTTGGTCTACTTGCGTTCTCGGTCGCTGTGGCCGCCGATTGTCATGCACGCGTTGAACAACGGTCTGGTGTTGCTGGTGGTGTTGACCGCTGGTGATGCTGCGCAAGAGACCCCAGCCCCGAATACGGCTGCCGATTTCGTTGCGCAAATCGTCGTCGGTCTGATCCTGATGGCTGTCGCTTCGCCGTTCATCGTGTTGTACGTCAAGCGCAACTGGCCGGGTCCGGATTCGCTAACTCCGTACGAGCGCACCGAACTCGGTGACAGCGCCTTGCCGCCGCGGCGACTCGGCAAGATCACGGTGAACGCGCTGCAGTATGAGGCGGCCGTGCGAGAAGACGCAGTCGTGATCAGCCGCGATCGCGCTGGCAAATCACCGTTGTGGCGGATCCCCTACAGCGATATCAGCTATCTCGCCGTCACCCCAGATTGGAACAACATGCTGCTAATGGGTGATGGCGGACAGTTGCAGTTGGCCTTTTCCGCTGGTGGGCAACGCCGCCGCTACCGCAGCATGCACGCCATCGCACAGCGGGTGTCCGCAGCTGCTGGGGTGCAAACAGAGTGGTGGCGCTAGCGAGTTCGAGGTCAGCAGCTTGCAGTGATCCCGGGCACGTTAGCCGGATCGAGATCGACGGCGCCACCAAGACCTAGGCTTGGCGGAACCAGTGTCTGTAGGTCGATTAGCCATCTGCTGTCGTAGTGCTGCCCGATAGATACCCAGCGCCAGTTGCGCGGCCGCATCTACCGGAACTTGGGAGGTTGCTTCATCGCGGAGACCCACTATGGCTTTGGCATCTGTAGGAGTCGGGGGGATCCGCAACGCGTCGAAGTCGCCGAATCGTGTCACGTCGAGCTCGACGATCCGATCCAGCATCGGACCATGAATTTCACTGGCCCGACGTATCGCCCAGTCCGGGGCGATAATCCGCTGCTCTGCGGCGGGAGCATCACGTCGCTCCACGAGACCCGTGAAACCGCCCCACCGTACGAGCAGATGAAACTGTTGTTCGTCGATCTCGTCATCGAGCAGTCGGTAGATCTCCCGGATCAACTCAGTTTCTGGTTGCGTAAGCGAACGATTACCCCGCTTGGGTTGCAGCGTTCCGCTGGTGATTCCAGTCAACTGCTCAAAATTGCGCAATAACTCAGTTGGTTGTGAGGGATCAACGCCCAACACCGCCACTCGGTCCGCGCCCAACTGCGAGACCCATCGTTCGACGAGTTCGTCGTGAGCGTGCCGATACCAAAAGACTTGATCTTCAGACCCTTCCAATCGTTCGGTGAGCCATTGGTCGAAGCTCTGCGGCTGGCCACCTTTCAAATCCTGCTGCCAAGTACTCGCAAGCAGACTCGCTAACGGTCGCAGCGTGATCAGCACCTGCAAATCTTCCGAACCGAAGTCTTCGATAGCGCGGGCAATGTGTTCCGGCTCAAACTCCGCAAAGAACTCGGAACTCAACAGCGCCCGGTCATCTCGGCGCTGCACCTTGCGAACTAGGGCCTCCCACACAGCTATGGGCTCTACCGAGTCAACTCCTTGCCGTTGCCGGCCCATCAGAGCAGCCCCGGCATAGCCATGTTGATTGACCAATCGGCCGCGATCCTTGCGTACCGGATAGCGGAAACCCTGCTCGGCGAGTTCGCGGCGCGCAGCAAACTGGGCGGTCTGCAATGCCGTTGTGCCAGTTTTTGGTGGGCCAACATGCAGAAGTACACCGCCTGGCTGCAGCCACGGACCAGCAGTGGGAACAACTGTCAGCGGGGCCTGTGGCTTACCGGCTGCATCTTTCATAGCGCCATATTAGTTCCCGCAATCAGGCCGGCTCAAACATCGTGAACGACACGCTCTGTCCGATGAAGGGTCGGTGGCGGCTCATGTCCACTGGTGAGGCAGTCAATGCTCGTTTGCCACAATGGGGCCATGAGTGATCCCATGTCCCTGCGCGGCGCCGTTGACCTAGGTGCGCTGAGCGCCCAACGGGAAGCAGCCACTGCGGCTACCACAGCCCCTGCCGGTGTCGTCGTCGACGTCACGGAGGCTACTTTCCAGACCGAGATCATCGAACGTTCGATGACGGTGCCCGTGATCATCGACTTGTGGGCAGACTGGTGTGAACCCTGCAAGACCTTGTCGCCGATTCTGGAAAAGCTAGCGAGTGAGTACGGCGGCCGCATCGTGCTGGCGAAGATCGATGTGGAAGCAGAGCAGCGGATCGGCGCAGCATTTCAGGTGCAGTCGATCCCGGCCGTCTTTGCGGTGATCAAAGGGCAACCGCTGCCACTGTTTCAAGAAGCATTGCCGGAGCAACAGGTGAAACAGTATCTGGATGCCGTCCTGGCTGAGGCTGAGAAAGCCGGCGTGACCGGCAGCGTGTCGGCCGAACCGGTGGCCGAAAGCGAACCTGAGCCGGAGCCGATTGACCCGGACCAGGAATCGGCCTATCAGGCGATGGAGAGCGCGCAGTGGGATGTGGCGGTCGAGGCTTTCCAACGACTGCTACAAAAGGACCCGGCCGATGCCGCAGCAAAAGTCGGACTGGCATCAGCTCAGTTGTATCAGCGGGCTGGAACAACTGATCCAGTTGCGACGGTGGCGGCCGCTGACGCTGATCCCACCGATGTGACCAATGCGCTTGCGGCAGCAGATTTGCAGGCAGCAGGTGGCGACTTCGCTAGTGCCTTCGCTCGGCTAATCGACGGGGTTCGCCGCACTGCCGGCGACGACCGTGCTCAGCTGCGCAACCGATTGTTGGAACTGTTCGAAGTAGTCGGGCCGGAGGATCCCCAGGTCGCTCAGGCCCGGATCGCACTGGCCAACGCCCTGTTCTAGTCGGCTATCTCCTCACCGTGTTGAGCCGGATCCAGTACTGAGCGCCTCACTAGGGGAATGGTTGTTGCTGACGACGGGCAGCAAGTGCTTGCGACCACCAATCCAATTCGGTCAGCATTGCCGCAGTCGCTGTTTCGGTGCCTGCGAGGTCAACCGGCGGACTATCGGCGGGGAATTTCTTGCCAACCATGGGAATCGCAATCGCATCGCGGATGGTAGCCACCGCCAAACTGGCCAGCACTGGCCGCAACTGTTCGATGGCGCGTACCCCACCAGACACGCCACCGTAGGCAACGATTGTTGCGGGCTTGCCGTTCCACTCCGCGTAGCAGGAGTCCAGCGCGTGTTTCAGGGCAGCGGGATAGCCGTGGTTGTATTCCGGCGTGAGCAATGCGAAGGCATCGGCGGCGGCGATGCGATCGGCGAAAGCCTGTACACCTGGTGAATACCTGCCGCTGCGGGGATGGTGCTGACTTTGCCGGTCGTCTAGGGCCTGCTCAGCCAAATCAATGTAGTCGAGATCAAACAGCCCGCTATCTTCAACCTGCTCGCGAAACCAGCGCGCGACTCGTTCGCCCTGGCGATTGCTGCGGGTGCTACCCAGGATGACAGCGAGACGTGTGGGTGGCGCCATAGCACCCTCCTTGGTGGTCGACGATGGCTTCAGCGTAGAGACGGTGAGTTCGGTCGCAACCTGGGCCAGATCAGCATACGTGCCCAACTTGCCACCCGGGAGGCAAAGTACTGCTGCGGTTTCCTAGACTGCTAGGCATTCTGTCCCTGGACTAACGGAGTACTGATATGGGAGCAGCCGACTTCCTTGACCGGGTCATGCCGCATTTAACTAAACTGCCCACCGACAAGTTCAATCACACGTCGTGGCGCTACGAGAACCGACCAACTAGTGAGGGTGTCGGAATCTTGCCTGCGCAGGTGAATCTCGACATTATGGCCAGTTGCATTTTGGATGCGGAGCACTATCCAGAGAACGTGAAGTATGTGGAGTCAGTCGAGATCGTCGATCGTCGCTCTCCCACTGACGTTAGCTACATCCAGCGGATGAGTCTGCCGGTACTGGGGAAGATGCAGGTGCAGATCGATCTCGCTGAAATCCCGTCCCGAGATGGTTGGCGGATCATTGCTTGGGATCAAAACGATGCCGGTACTGAGGAGTTGGACAAGAAGCAGGGCGCTCGGACTGCCTATAACCTCGGGGCCTGGCTGCTGCGCGACGACGCGATCGCCTATGCGCTGTCGTCGGCGCCAGTGAAGAAGGACGTCGGTACCTTGAAGTACATGGCCATGACCAAGGGTGCAGATGCCATGGCCAGTGATGTGTTGAAGCAGAATATTGAAGGCATGATCGCCTGGGCAGAGCGCAGTTAAGTCACTTCCGTAGACGCAAGACTTCACTGGCGAAGACTTGCCGGTCGGGGAGTGGATAGGTTGGGCCCTAAGCCCGGCTGTCTGAGGAGTCGCTATGGCTCGACCATGTCTCGTCCTTATCCCTGGTCTCAGCTACGGCGCTGACCTGTGGTCCTACCAGCACAAGCACCTTGCCGATGTCGCCGACATTGTGGTGGTCGTTCCCGATAATCGCGATATGGCGAAGGTGCTGGAACAGATCGACCAGGCGGGCGGCGACCGGTTCTACCTCGGCACCCACTCGGGAGGAACCCTTGCTGGATTCGCCGCCGCGGCGGAGTTTGGCGATCGAGTGACTGGGTTGGTTTCGCAAGGTTCCATGGCAAAGCTCATGCCGCCGATCAAAGAGTTCATGTCCACTCTTATCGAGCAAGTACAGTCTGGTGAGATCGACGCCGCCCGCCGCGGTCTGCTAAGTCAGGCACTGGGTTCCGGGCACCCTAATCAACAAGAGCTGGTCGATGAGGTCACTGCCTGTCAACGGCAAGTCAATGACGAGAACCTCGTTGCGCAATGTCATTTCATCGCCGACAACATGGATCAAACCGCTGCCCTGCCACAGATCGGTTGCCCAACTTTGATAGTGCATGCTGCGCAAGACGGCTTCTTCAATCTGGGATCAGCGAAATTCATCCAGCAGTCAATCCCTGGAGCCCACCTGACGGTAGTGCCTGCCAGCGGTCACCTTGCCATGGTGGAACAACCGGAGGCGATCACCGCTTTGCTGCAAGCGTGGTTCGCCCGGGAGTAGTTCACATCTGGTTAGGCGGCTGGGAAAAGCGGTCACTACGTTGCTAGCCGTCCCAGCGCAGCCAAATGGTGGCCAGCGGCGGCAAGACAACTTCGGCTGAATGTTCCCGGCCGTGCCACGGTCCAGCGACGGCCTCAACACCGCCGAGATTCCCAGCCCCGGAACCGCCGTAGTCACCCGCGTCAGTGTTGAGGATCTCGGTCCACCGACCCGATCGGGGCAGCCCCAGCCGGTAGGCATCTCGCACCACGGGGGCTAGGTTGGCAACGCAGGCGACCATCGATCCGTCAGCACCAAAACGCACCCACGAGAAGACGTTGTTCACCGCGTCGTTGGCGTCGATCCATTCGAAGCCGGTGGGATCACCGTCCAACTGCCACAATGCCGGGCTGTCGGTGTACGCGCGATTCATGTCTGCCACACACTGCTGCACGCCGCGATGCTCGTCGTATTCCAGCAGCCACCAGTCCAGTGAGTGTTGCTCATTCCACTCCGACGACTGCGCGATCTCTGCGCCCATGAACAGCAGTTGCTTGCCGGGATGCCCCCACATATACCCCAGGAAAGCGCGTGTACCAGCGAGTTGTTGCCAGCGGTCGCCGGGCATTTTGCCCACCAGGGAGCCTTTGCCGTAGACCACTTCGTCATGGCTGATCGGCAGCACAAAGTGTTCGTCGTAGGCGTAGACCAGCGAGAAGGTCATCTCCGAGTGGTGATACTGCCGGTAGATCGCATCTCGACCGATGTAGCCGAGCGAGTCGTTCATCCAACCCATATTCCACTTGAAGCCGAAACCTAGACCACCCAGATGTGTGGGGCGCGTGACCCCGGGCCAGGTGGTGGACTCCTCGGCAATAGTCACGATGCCTGGCACCCGCTTGTAGACGGTGGCATTCATCTCCTGCAGGAACCCCACTGCTTCCAGATTTTCTCGACCACCGTATTCGTTCGGTAGCCATTCCCCCTCTTCGCGGGAGTAGTCCAGGTAGAGCATCGAAGCGACGGCATCAACGCGCAGGCCGTCGATGTGGAACTCCTCCAACCAATAGACCGCGTTGGCTACCAAGAAGTTTCGGACCTCACGGCGACCAAAATTGAACACAAAGGTGCCCCAGTCGAGTTGCTCACCTCGGCGGGGGTCCGGGTGCTCGTACAACGGCGTGCCATCAAAGCGGCCCAGTGCCCAATCGTCTTTCGGGAAGTGACCGGGCACCCAGTCCATGATCACGCCGATGCCAGCGCGATGGAGCCGGTCCACGAGATGCCGGAACTGATCAGGGTTGCCGAATCTGCTGGTGGGAGCGAAATAGGAAGTGACCTGATACCCCCAAGATGGTTCATATGGATGCTCGGTCACCGGTAGCAACTCCACGTGGGTGAAGCCCTGTGCGAGCACGTAGTCGGTCAGTTCGTCGGCGAGTTGCTCGTAGCTCAAGCCCCGCCGCCAAGAACCCAGGTGCACCTCGTAGATGCTCATCGGGGACGTCAACGGATCCGCTGCCGCTCGGCGTTCCAACCAGGCAGTATCTCCCCAGTCGTAGTCGGAGGTGAACACCACACTGGCTGATTGCGGCGGTACTTCGGTGGCGAAGGCGACGGGATCGGCTTTGTCCCGCCAGACATAGTCCTCACCCAGAATCGAGAACTTGTAGCGGGTGCCATCGCCGACGTCGGGAACGAACAACTCCCAAATGCCCGATGATCCCAGTGAGCGCATCGGATGACCGGCACCGTCCCAGTAGTTGAAGTCACCCACGACGCGCACGCCCCGTGCCGACGGTGCCCATACCGCAAACGATGTACCGGTCACGGGCCCGTGGTCGCTGCCGTAGATCCGAGTGTGGGCACCCAACGCTTGCCATAGCTGTTCGTGACGGCCCTCGCCGAGTAGATGCAGGTCAACGTCGCCCAGCGTGGGCAGGTAGCGGTAGGGATCCTCAGCCGGGCGAGGG
>JAHZLH010000025.1 GCA_022599915.1 Actinomycetes bacterium | reverse complement strand
GCCGCCAACTCCCACAGCTGTGGCAACTCAGTCATGGCTACCTCCCCCCCCTCCAGCATCCGCCGTCGCCGAGCCTGCCTGACGTCGCCCACACTCACGGGTGATCCGGAACACAGCATCTGGGGCTTGACGGGAACGCGGAGGCTAGATGTAGTCTCTCGAATCAAGGTAAATCGGATCAAATCGGATCAAATCGCATAGTTTGGCTGGCGCCACCTCTCCAACTGTGGAACTTGCTGTCGCCCCCATATTTCAACAGCCGTTGTCGTTGGAATGGCGAAAACAAGAACTCGAGACGGTACCCCAGCAAGCGGGGCCCGCCGTGACTTCGAGGACGCAGTACTGGATTGCCCAGTTGTCTCAGGGGATAGTCGAAGTCGCCGCCGGCCTACGACCGCCGAATCATCTGCACACGGTGGTGTCCCCGCGAGTGTTGAGCAGATTGCGGGTAATGCACGCAGTCGCTGGTTCGCGGGCCAACGCCCCCGTGCGCCGAACCAGCAGTGTGCGCGTCACCCAAGTGTCGCCGACAGTGCTTGAGGCCTGTGCGGTCGTGCACAGCCGGCGGCGTCCGCAGGCGGTGGCGCTACAACTGCGGCGGCGCCGCGATCGTTGGATCGTGACCGCTGCCGAGGTCTAGTCGCTACTAGCGGCGCTTCTTGCCCTTCTTCGAACGGGACCGTTGCACTCGCCGCCGTTCCGCCCGGGAAGCGTTGGGGTCGAGCTCCGACTCTGATTCCAACTCCGTGTCGGCATCTGCGGTGCGAGTCACCGCTCCGCCAGCGCCATCGATACTGGGCGCGGTGAGTTGCATATTTTGCGGCCGTTGCGGCCCGAGGCCCTTGGCGCTGATCTCAGGCGAGCCACTAGCGCCCTGAGTGGCAAATGCTGCGCTGGCCGTCGCGTCCACCAACCCGCTGGGCAGTTCAACCGCCTCTTCTTCGTCGGCCTCTTCCACCTCAACCTGCGCGTTGAACAGGTAACCCACCGTCTCTTCGCGGATGGCGTCCATCATGCCGTTGAACAGATCGTACCCCTCGCGCTGATACTCAACGAGCGGATCCCGCTGTGCCATTGCTCGCAGCCCAATGCCATGGCGCAGGTGGTCCATTTCGTGAAGGTGCTCGCGCCACTTGCGATCGAGGACCGACAGCACGACTTTGCGCTCGAACTCTCGCATCGCCTCGGCCCCGAGTTCCTCTTCCCGCTGCTCGTAGGCTTCGCGGGCATCGACGAGCAACTCTTCGGACAAGAAGTCCGTGGACAGTACCGTGACATCACCGCCACCTGCGGCGTCAATCATCTCGTCCACGGTGGCTTCCAGCGGGAAGAGCTGCTTCAGCGCCGTCCATAGTTGATCGAGATCCCAGTCTTCGGCGTAGCCTTCGCCGGTGGCGTTCACCACGTAGGCACGGATGGTCTCCTGCATGAACTGATGGACCTCACCGGAGATGTCCTCCCCCGCCAGTACCCGCTGCCGCTCGTCGTAGACGACGCCACGCTGCCGATTCAGCACGTCGTCGTACTTGAGTACGTCTTTTCGGATTTCGAAGTTTTGCGCCTCCCGCTGAGTCTGCGCTGAAGCGATCGCCTTGGTCACCATGCTCGCCTCGATCGGCTGATCATCAGGAACGTTGAATCGCCGCAGGAAGGCATCGACCATCTCCGCCTTGAACAACCGCATCAGGTCGTCCTGCAGT
The DNA here is from genome assembly GCA_022599915.1 of Actinomycetes bacterium. Classification (NCBI taxonomy): domain Bacteria; kingdom Bacillati; phylum Actinomycetota; class Actinomycetes; species Actinomycetes bacterium. The sequence goes on along the minus strand of JAHZLH010000025.1, from coordinate 9,992 downwards.
GACAAGTAGAACCGCGTTTCGCCGGGATCGCCTTGACGGCCGGATCGACCACGCAACTGGTTGTCGATGCGCCGTGACTCGTGGCGCTCGGTGCCCAACACGTACAGCCCGCCGAGCTCACTCACCTCGTCGTGCTCAGCGGCAACCGCTTGCTCCGCTTCGGCCAACGCATCCGGCCAGGCAGCCTCATAGGCGTCGCTATCTTCCACTGGGTCCAAGCCGCGTTTGGCCAGCGCCTCATTGGCCATGAACTCCGAGTTTCCGCCCAACATGATGTCGGTACCGCGACCAGCCATGTTGGTGGCCACCGTGACCGCACCCTTGCGCCCAGCTTGGGCCACGATGGACGCCTCCCGTTGGTGCTGCTTGGCGTTGAGGACCTCGTGCGGAACGCCGTTCTTGCGTAGTTGATCAGATAGGTACTCACTCTTCTCAACACTGACGGTGCCGACGAGAACCGGTTGGCCCTTTTTGTTCCGCTCGGCGATGTCCGCAACCACCGCGTCAAACTTGGCAACCTCGGTACGGAAGATCAGGTCTGGCTCATCCGCTCGAGCGAGATCCTTGTTGGTGGGAATCGGCACGACTCCCAATCCGTAGATCTGACTGAATTCGGCAGCCTCGGTCATCGCGGTACCGGTCATCCCGGACAACTTGTCGTACAACCGGAAGTAGTTCTGCAACGTAATCGTGGCCAGCGTCTGATTCTCCGCCTGAATCTGGACCTTCTCCTTGGCTTCCAGCGATTGGTGCAGACCCTCGCTGTACCGCCGACCGGACAGCACTCGACCGGTGTGCTCGTCAACAATCAAGATTTCGCCATCCATCAACACGTAGTCGCGGTCCCGCTTGTAGAGCTCTTTGGCTTTAACCGCATTGCTGAGGTAGGCGACTAGTGGAGAGTTGACGGTGTCGTACAGATTTTCGATCCCCAACTGGTCTTCGACCCGGTCAATGGCACTTTCGAAGATGGCGACGTTTCGCTTCTTTTCGTCAACTTCATAGTCCTCGTCTCGCTCCAAGGTGCGAGCGATCCGAGCAAACTCGTTGTACCACTGTGGGGCCTCATCAGCCGGACCGCTAATGATCAGCGGCGTGCGAGCCTCATCGACCAAAATTGAGTCAACCTCATCCACGACGGCGAAGGCATGACCGCGCTGCACCATTTCTTCCGGACTCCAGGCCATATTGTCGCGCAGGTAATCGAAGCCGAACTCATTATTCGTGCCATAAGTGATATCAGCGGCGTAGGCTTCCCGCCGCTCTACTGGGCTCATGTTGGCCAGGATGGCCCCGACCTCAAGGCCCAAGAACCGATGCACCCGACCCATCCACTCCGAGTCACGCGAGGCGAGGTAGTCGTTGACCGTGATGATGTGGACACCCTCACCCGTGAGCGCGTTCAAATAAGCGGGCAGGGTGGATACCAGCGTCTTTCCCTCACCGGTCTTCATCTCAGCGATATTGCCCAGATGTAGTGCCGCTCCACCCATAATCTGCACGTCGTAATGCCGCTGTCCCAGCGTTCGACGGGCAGCTTCACGCACTGTGGCGAAGGCCTCCGCCATGATCGCGTTCAACTCTTCACCGTCGTCGATTCGCTGGCGATACTGCGGAGTCAGCGCCCTGAGCTGTTCATCGCTCATTGCGGTGTACTCATCCTCGATGGAATTGACTTGGCGAACCACTGACTCCAGATTTCGCAGGATGCGTTTCTCTCCCACGCGCAGGAGACGTTCCATTAGCGACACGCTTCAACCCTTTCTCGGGAGTTGCAGATGGTCCTATCCTAGTCGCCGCCGACCCAGCAAGGCGGTGGCAGCATCAGCGAAGTTGGATGAGACCAGCACGAGCGGCAATTACAACCGCCTCGGTCCGGGAACTGGCCTGTAGTTTTTCCAACACGCTGCGCACGTGATTGCGAACAGTATTCTCCGAAATCACCAGCCGCTCCGCGATACCTCGGTTACTTGCTCCCTCCGCCATCAGCGACAGAATCTCCCGCTCTCGAGCAGTGAGCAGTCCGGTCATCGTTTGATCCGCACTGAGACGGGACATGACTTCGCCACCGACGGCAGCGGACACTTGCAGTTCACCTGAAATGGCTCCCGCAACTATCTGGGTCAACTCACTCTGGCTGCTGTCTCGATCCCAGATTCCCGCCACTCCGGACTGTACGTAGGGCATCGCGTCTGCCACCGACCGCCGAACAACGCCTAGGATGACCGGCGTGTGCTGCACATCCGGCCACAGTTGCGGATCGTCGAGCAGCAACTGCAGATCGATGAGTAGCGCATCTGGTGACTTCGCCACGAGCTCCGACACCTCAGCGGTCGATGTGGACCCCACCACGGCGAAGCCATCGTCAGTCAACAACTCCATTAGACCGCGGAGCATGACCGGTGAACGGTCGGCCACTGCTACTAGCCGCCGAGCAGATTCAGCGATCGTCAACTGGCAGCTCGCCCATCGATCGATCCGATTTCCAGCCTGATCAGGCCGTAGTCGTAGCCACGTCGGCGATAGAGCACGCTCGCTTGGTCCGCTTCGGCGTCATGGAAGAAGAAGAAATCATGGCCAACTGCCTCCATCTCGTCTAGCGCATCCATGACAGTCATCGGCTCGGTTGCATGGCGCTTTTCCCGCACTAGTACCGGACCCTCAGCCACCACTACGTCTGCCGCGTCCTCGGCATCCAGGTAGGCGGTCGCGGTGTCGGTTGGCTCTGCGTCAGGCCGTAGATCCGCTGGCTCCGGCAGCGGGCTCGTTGATGACACTAGTCGCGCCCGCCGACGGCGTTTGCTGCGCCGCTTATCGGACGCCCGCCGCAACCGCTCAGTCAACCGACCACACGCGTCATCCAGTGCGGCGTATTTGTCAGCAGCGTGAGACTCGACTCGAATCAACGGACCCTTGCCGTAGCAGTTGATTTCCACCTCGATCGCTCGATCCGCCATTCGGGGATTGTGCTCTTTGGAGACCTCGACATCCACCCGAGCAATGTCAAGCCCGAACCGCTCTACTCGCTCCAACTTCTCGGTCGCTAACGTCCGATAGTTGTCCGATACTTCCATGTGCCTGCCCCGCACGATGACATCCATTTCGCAGCCCTCCTGCCAGTGCGTCCAGGTAATGCACTTATTCGCGTCGCATTACCTGCTACTTCCACGCTACCGCCGACGGCAGCCGGTTTCCGCGCTGGGAGCGAGACAAGTTACGAAGATTTAGCGAGAACCGCGCCGGTAACCCTGCCCGCCTGTGCCGACCGCAGCGCCGTGGCTGCCGCGGTGAGCGTCGCACCCGTGGTGAGAACATCATCGATCAACACTACGGTTTCATCGACGAAGGAGACCCCAGGCCGAACGGCAAAGGCGTTCATCATGTTCCGGTATCGGTCTGATCCAGTGAGTCGCTTCTGCTGTCTTCGGGTACCTCGCCAGATCAGGTCCGCCCGGTACTGCCACCCCAGTTCAGCAGCCACCGCGACTGCCAGTTCTGCTACCAGATCTGCCCCACGTCGACGACGGGCGCGGGCAGTCGTTGGTATCGGAACAAGTACGGCAGCCGCGAGAGCTTGCTGCGTGACCGCCGCAGTCAGCCGGTCCACCAAGAAGTGCGCGAGCGCGGTGACTCCTCGCTCTTTGTAGCCGAGAATCGCTGGCGCCAACTCGCGGTAGGTCGCTGCTGTCGTCACCAGGAGTTCACCGCTCGTCACCGCGACTGGGCCAACTGCTCGCACTCGAACTTGGCAGGGAGCACATGCCCATGAACCTGGTTGTTGACACCAGACGCATTGCGATGGCAGCAGCAGCTGTCGGACATCCGCCCACAAACCGGCCATGGCCTCCGAACTCGACATGGGCCAAGCGTCGGGCCGGCGACCGGCAGCCGCTGGTGACAACGACCAGTTGGGGATGATGGCTGCTGTCAGCCGACCTTAGATATCTGCTGCTTCTGTTGATCAGAATGGGGACGATCGCTATTCAGCGGCAACGTCAGCGTGAAAATGCTGCCACGGTTTGGTGAGGCTGCCACGGTGAGATCACCGCCGTGCAACCGGGCATCTTCCCGAGAAATAGCTAAGCCCAACCCAGTGCCGCCCAGCGTCCGTGCTCGAGATGGATCTGCTCGCCAAAACCGCTCAAACACGTGATCAGCTTGCTCGGCTGTCATCCCACTCCCGCTGTCAGTGACCCGAAGTGCCGCATTTTGGCCATCACCAGTGATGGTGAGTTGCACTGGGTGGCCCGCGCCGTACTCGACTGCATTGACCAACAGATTCCGCACAATGCGTTTGATTCGCCGACTGTCACATGGCACGAGACATTCGGTGAGGCCAAGCAACTCAATCTCAACACTGTTATCGGCAGCCACCGCACTTACTAGCTCAATCTGATCAGCCGCTAGGGCGACCAGATCGACTTCGTCTGCCTCGAGCACTGCCTGCCCGGAATCGATTCGGGAGACCTCCAGCAAGTCCGCCAACAACGCTCCGAATCGCTCCACCTCCGACTGCAGCAGTTCCACCGTTCGCTGGGACTGCGACTGCGTGGCCACCCCGGAATCAGCCAACACTTCCGCCGCCATGCGAATGGTGGTCAATGGCGTCCGCAATTCGTGGGAGACGTCAGCTACGAACCGCTGCTGCATCTCCGACAGTTGCCGCAACTGGGTGATCTGTTCTTCCAGACTGTCCGCCATAGAGTTGAAGGACTCTGCCAGTCGCGCCATGTCGTCTTCACCACGAACTGGTAGCCGTCGACTCAGGTCCCCGGTGGCCAGCGCGGAGGCAGTCAGTGAGGCCTGTCGCACTGGCATTACCAAGCGATGACTCAACAGCCACGCAAACAAACCAAGGACCACCACTAGCGCGAGCCCAACGCCGATGATTGCCGATCGAATGAGCGCCAGCGACTGCTCAATCCCCTCTAGGTGAAACAGGTAGTACAGCCGGTATTGGCCTACTCCCTTGATATTGACCGGGGCACCCAAGACCAGACCCGGTTCGGTTCGGTCATCGGTGTAGCGGATGTCCCCGTAAATCCAAGCCGGGCCGCCTTCCTGCTCCAGCGCTTGGATCAATTCTGGCGGTACCGAATCTTGCGAGACCAGTTCCGTCGCACCTGCTGGCCGGGAGTCAGACTGCGATTTGGGCAGCAAAATGATGTCGAAGTTGGCGGGGCGACCGCCACGGGCCGCTAGTTCGGAGACCAAGTCATCAATGAGGTTGTTGGGATTACTGCCGTCGTCGTCGACGGCGTAAGTGCGGGCCAACGCTCTGCCGGCAGCAGCTTCCGCCTGGGCACTGCGCAGTTCTGATTCCAAGATTCCTGCAGAAATGCGCTGCATCAGCACGATGCCGGCAGCCCCTACCACCAATACGGTGACCAGCACGGTGGTCACCACGGTGCGGAACTGCAGCGACTCCCGCCACACCTGCATGAGTCCGCGGCGGCCTGCCATTAGACGTCGGAGCCTGCCCGGTAGCCCACCCCACGAACGGTAATCACATACCGAGGATTCTCTGGATCAATTTCGATCTTGCCCCGCAACCGCTGCACATGAACGTTGACCAACCGAGTGTCCGCGGAGTGTTGGTAGCCCCACACATCCCGCAGCAGCATGTCCCGAGAGAAGACTTGCCAGGGTTGGCGCGCCAAGCACGCCAGCAGTTCAAACTCCAGCGGGGTCAGCGAAATGGGTTCACCCGATCGAGTGACAGTGTGCCCGGAGTAGTCAATCTCTAGATCCAACAGTTTGATGATTTCCCGTGAGGGTTCCTGACCCGGTCGCATCTGCGCCCGCAGTCGCGCGATTAGCTCTTTGGGCTTGAACGGCTTGACCACGTAGTCGTCAGCGCCAGCCTCCAGCCCCTGAACAACGTCGGCGGTATCCGATCGAGCAGTCAACATGATGACCGGGGTATCGCCCTGCGCGCGGATGCGTTGGCATACCTGCACGCCGTTTAGCCCCGGAAGCATCACGTCCAGCAGCACTGCGGCTGGCTCTTCCTGCTCAATAGCTTCCAACGCCTCATTGCCGGTTCGGCAGACTGTGACGCCGTAGCCTTCACCTCGCAGCACGATGGTGAGCATTTCCGCCAACGCGGGATCGTCATCTACGACAAGTATTCGCCCAGACACGTCACCATCATGACACTCTCACCACCTCATCTGGTGAACCGCATCGCGACTGGGCGAGTGAAGTCGGTCCACTGCCGGGCCAGATCTGAACAAAACGTAGGCTGACCTGATGAAGTGGAACCGAACTGCGCTCGCCGTGATCGGCTTGCTGCTGCTGTGTGGTGTGGTCTTACTGGCTGCGATGTCCACCCCAGCGGTGCAACAGGCCGTCGACGCTAATCTGCGGGCGGCGACAGATTCGGGATCCGACTCGGAGTCGGCTCCGCAACCCGACGAGGTAGACAATCCGCAGGAGCGCGACGCGGGCCTGGTCACTGATTCTGAGTACTGGTCCGATCCCGCCAACGTGGGAAAGCCCTACCCGCCGGGAGAAGTAGCGGGGCTGTTGACCTTCCGGGGAAACCCGACCCGGACGTACTACGGCCAGGGGCCGGCGCCACGGACCACCCCGCAACAGGTGTGGCGTTATCCCGAGGAGGGTGGCCTCTGCGGGGTGTCCAACGACGGTGGCGGACCACAAACCTGGTGCGGTACCGGGTGGACCGGTCAGCCGACAACCTTCCAGCGAGATGATCGGCAATGGCTGGTGTTCGGGGCGTATGACTACGGCGTGCACTTTGTCGACGCTGATACCGGTGAGCAGATCCTGCCGCCATTCAAAACCGGAGACATCATCAAGGGCACCGTCACTATTGATCCGGACGGCTACCCGCTGGTCTATACCGGTTCTCGCGACAACTACCTGCGAGCGATCGCCTTCGATGGCAAGCGCCCCCGAGAGTTGTGGAAGTTGAGTGCCGATGCGGTTTCTCCCATCAAATGGAACAACGATTGGGACGGCTCACCCTTGGTCATCGACGACTACTTGTTTGAGGGTGGTGAAAACAGCCAGTTTCATATCGTGAAACTTAACCGCGGCTACGATGAGCGCGGCCGAGTAACGGTAGATCCCGAACTTGTCTTCAATACTCCCGGTTGGGACGAGAAGTTGCTGACTGAGTTCGGTAGCGATCAAGTCTCGATCGAAAACTCCGTCTCGATCTACCAAGACACCGTCTACTTCGCCAACTCCGCGGGCCTAGTGCAGGGCTGGGACATCTCCGGTTTGACGGAGGGACGCAAGCCCAAACAAACCTTCCGGTTCTGGACTGGTGATGACACCGACGCTTCGATCGTGATCGACGAACAGGGATTCCTCTACGTCGGATCTGAATACGAAAAGGGCAACGCGCGTTCGCGCAAAGTCGGTCAGATGATCAAGCTAGATCCCAGTTCTCCTGACAAGCCGCTGGTGTGGTCAGTCAACGATCAGGACAGTCTGCCCGCCGGTATTTGGGGCACACCCGCGCTACACAAAGACACCGTGATCTTCGATACCAACGCTGGTGAAGTGCTCGCGCTGGATCGAGAAACCGGTAAACAACGATGGTCTTTCCGGCTGGCAGGCCCCACGTGGCAGTCGCCAGTCGTTGTAGATGATGTCCTCGTCATCGGAGATTGCAGCGGCAAGGTCCGCGGCTACGACGTGGCCGACACTGCCGCTGAACCGGTTGAGCTGTGGCAGGTGAAAGTGGGTGGCTGCATCGAATCCACCCCTGCTGTTTGGGACGGCAGAATCTACATCGGCACCAGGGACGGCGGTATCCACGCCCTTGCTGCATCAGATGGCAGCCCATTACCCACTGATGGCGAATCAACCGCGACAGTTCCAGACGGGCAATCGGAGTAGATCGCTGCGGGTAATCAGCCATCGCTATCGGCGACGCACTAAGGCGCGAGCGCGAGGATTCCTAGCGCACCGGGCAGGTTATTGACAGCGTGGGCGACCACGGGGGCACCCAGTCTGCCGGTCCGGTGGCGCAACCAGCCGAACACCAGGCCGACAGCGAACAGCACCCCCAGCCGTACTGGCTCAAAGTGCAGCAGCGCGAAGAGCGCGGCAGTGATCAGAATGCTGCCCCAGCCAGCGACGCCGCTGCGAACGACAGCGGCGAACAGCAGTCCCCGGTAGCCGATTTCCTCGGCCAGCGGCGCCCCCAACAACACCACCATCGCGAACAGCACCAGTTGCCAGCTGTGGCCGTTTAGGGCGATCTCTTCCGCGGCGTTTCCCGCCGCGGAGTCGAAAGAGCCAGCCACCCATTCGGTTGCAAGCGCGGCAACCCAACCGAGCAGATAGGCGGCAATCCCCCCGGCCACACCCCACAGCAGATCAGCGGATTGGAACTTTAGGCCCAGGTCCAACATCGGCCCGTTGCCCCACACCCGAGTCGCAAACAGCGGCCAACCGGCCAGCGCCACCCACGAGGCCAACGAACCACCGAGAACGAGCAACGCGAAATCGACATCCATGTCAGCTAACGACAGGAAGGCCACCAAGATCGCGAAAGCGATACTGAGGACCCAAGCCCCAATCAGGCTGATGGATACGTCAGGCCAACCCCACGACGTCGGAGAAAGTGGGCGCCCCTCAACGACTGCCGCAGCAGTCGTCGCCGGACAACCGGGATAGTCGGCTGGCCGCTCGGTGCGCATCACTCAGTAGCGATAATGCTCTGGCTTGTAGGGGCCAGCAACGTCAATACCGAGATATTCCGCCTGCTGTTTGCTCAACTCGGTGAGTTCCACCCCGAGTGAATCCAAGTGGAGTCGAGCCACCTTCTCGTCTAGATTTTTCGGCAGGACATACACGCCGATCGGGTAATCATCTGGTTTGGTGAACAGTTCGATCTGCGCCAACACCTGATTGGTGAACGAGTTGGACATGACGAAGGACGGATGTCCGGTGGCATTGCCCAGATTGAGCAACCGACCTTCACTCAACATGATGATCGAGTGGCCATCGGCGAAGCGCCACTCATCCACCTGTGGCTTGATGTTGTTCTGTTCCGCCAAAGCCGGCAGACCGGCGACATCGATCTCGTTGTCGAAATGTCCAATATTGCCGACAACTGCCTGGTGCTTCATCTCTGCCATCTGCTCAGCGGTGATGACGTCCTTGCAACCCGTGGCGGTGATGAAGATGTCAGCGCTATCTAGGACGTCCTCTAACCGGGCTACCTGGTAGCCGTCCATCGCAGCCTGTAGGGCGCAAATGGGGTCGATTTCGGTGATGATGACGCGGGTCCCTTGACCGCGGAGCGAATCAGCACAGCCCTTGCCAACGTCGCCATAACCGCAGACCACAGCGGTCTTGCCACCCAACAGCACATCGGTCGCCCGGTTGATGCCGTCCACGAGCGAATGCCGACAGCCGTACTTGTTGTCGAACTTGCTCTTGGTTACCGAATCATTCACATTGATGGCCGGGAACAGCAGCGAGCCTTCCTGCAACATCTCGTATAGTCGGTGAACTCCGGTGGTCGTTTCCTCCGTGACGCCCACAATCTGAGCGGCCATCTGGGTCCATCGTCCAGGCTGCTCGGCCAAAACGCCTCGCAACAACTCCAAAATGACCCGGTATTCCTCGTTGTCGTCTTCGGTGGCCTGCGGCACTGCCCCGGCCCCCTCGAACTCAACCCCCTTGTGGATCAGGAGCGTGGCATCGCCGCCATCGTCGAGCAACATGTTCAGGCCACGCTCGCCCCAATCCAGTGCCCGCTCGGTGCACCACCAGTACTCGGTCAGCGTCTCACCCTTCCAGGCAAACACTGGCACGCCAGCCGGCGCAGATTCAGTTCCGGTGGGACCTACAACGACCGCAGCCGCCGCATGGTCTTGTGTGGAGTAAATATTGCAGGACGCCCAGCGAACTTCGGCACCTAGTACCGTCAGGGTTTCAATAAGGACGGCGGTCTGCACGGTCATGTGCAGCGATCCGGTGATGCGTGCACCCCGCAGCGGTTGCCG